>JAAYKZ010000291.1 GCA_012522165.1 Clostridiales bacterium | reverse complement strand
CAGCAACAAGTACTGAAAATATAAAAATAATAGATTTTGTTTTAAAAAATAAAGTTATTTCCTTTTTCATGCTATCATTACCTCTATATACTTGTGTGGATTTTATAGTTTATATTTCCCTTTTAAATATTGCGGTTACACGTAAAAGAAAGATTAAAAGGACTATAAAAAGCAAGACAAGCAAGTAAATTAATCCTATTGGCAAACCAGTATCAAAGGGTTCTGGTGTTGAAACAGTCCTTAGCTCAGCATCGCTGAATATTATATATACAAATCCAGAAAAAAGTATAGTCTTTGATAAGATGAATTGATCAAAAATCATTGCAATCACAATAGATACACCTGTTTTATGAACTAAACTACCAATTACCATTCCAATTAAGGTTGAAATCCAAAGCATTAGTAATAGGCATAAAAACTTAAGAATTATGTAATTTATTTGGGAGTTTTGGATGGGCATAGCATGTGCAGGAGTAGAGTGATTCCAAATGTTTTGTGAAACGATACTGGATAAAGTAGTGACTAAGGAAATAAATAAACTGAAATAAAATGCAATTATTGCCTTAGAAGTTAGTACATTAGCCCAATCAAACAAACAGCTACGTATAATATGGCTTTTGTATTTGTAATCATAATGTATATTCAAAATCCCCCATAGAAGAGCTATTGTAGAACCAAATAATAATACAAAAAGCATACCACTATTTATAAATGGTGGAAATTCATAAGAAATCTTAATTCTATTTTCTGCAATCAGAAACAATAGTTCATTTCTTGTTAATTCTATAGAATAAGATAACAAAATGAATTCTATAAGAAAAAATACCCATGTAGAACATTTTTTCAGTTGCAGAATAAATTCTGTTTTGATATTTATAGATAAATTTTTCATGTCAATCACCATTCACAATCTTCTGGAAAATTTCTTTTAGAGTTATGTTATCCGATTGATATTGCTTTTTTAAAGCTTGAATAGAGCCATTATATTTTGCTTTGCCTTGGGATAGAATTACAATATGATCTGAGATTTTTTCTAATGAATCAAAATTCTGTCCTGTTATAATAATTGCACATCCTTGTGATTTTAAATCAAGTAATTTTTCAACTACTATTGTCCACGATTTAGGATCAAGGCCGATATCAGGTTCATCTAAAATCAGAAACTTAGGCTTTCGCAGTAAGGCTGCTGCAATTGCGAAACGGTGTCTTTGACCTAGTGAATACTCTCCCGCCTTCATTCTTAGCATTCGGCTATCAAATCCCAGCTCATTCAATAAACTAGCATTATCTGGCGCTCTTCCTTTAACATTATATAGAATCTTTAAATTATCATAGCCTGTGAGTTTAGGATATACTGCAGGTATGTCAAAAACTATAGCAAATTCATCCCGTACTCTTGAAAATCGCTTTCCACCATATGTAACTTGTCCAGAGGTTGCTTTTTTTAAATTGGTGGCGACTTTAATCCAAGTAGTTTTCCCTACACCATTTTCTCCAGCTAAATATGTAATTTCTCCTTTCTTTGCGTGAAAGCTTAAGCCAAACAGGATTTGAGTTTTTCCATAAGCACAACTTACATCTTCACTGATTATGCCATTCATTGTTATTCAAAAACCTCCGTTTCTTGGTAAAAATTTAGCTATACTTTTTAAATTTGAGGAATTGAAATTGTACAACACATAATTATAAGTTTTTCTACGATGGCATAATCGATTTCTATTACAAAATATTATATGCTTTCATATGCTAGAAAGGTTTGTAATCCCAATGAAATAGGGCAACCCTTATAAGCAAAATCACAATGTCCCCTTGCATATACTTCAAAGCTTCTTTTTCCGGTGATTTTAGCCCATGAATCATAATGTGAGTAAGATATCAATGCTACACCAGCAGATGTATAACTTTCTCCTGTTTTAACTCTTGTCAGTTTAGTTGTACTTCCAGAACCGCTATATGTAGCTGTCCAAGGAATACAGACATATATATGTCCTATTAATGGAAGACCAGCCCAAACTTTAGATAATCCTTTTTTACTTGCCGCACGGTAAATTTATTGAAATCATAATGCCAATAATACAATACGGTTCGATTATGCCATCGCGTAAAAAACTTTATTATGTTGATTCATATTATTTGCATCATGCAATATATCCTATTTTTTCAAATTATTTATTGTATTTTGAGCATAAACTATAGATACTAACAAAAAATAAAATTGCATGAATTTAGTATCAAATCGCAATAATTATCATGTTAGTATAAATATACTATATAT
>JAAYKZ010000290.1 GCA_012522165.1 Clostridiales bacterium | reverse complement strand
GTAATAGATATCATCTGAATAGATGTTGCATCCGCCATCAGTTCTTCTTAATGAGGCATTAACCCGCTCACGAAGAACCATTATGGAGAATGGCTTGGTAACATAGTCGGTTGCACCTACCCTAAAGGCGGATACAATCTCTATTTCTGCATCATTTACAGTGAGAAAAATGATGGGGATATTGGAGCTTTTCCGAAATTCCTGACAGAAATCAATCCCATTACCATCCGGAAGATTGCAATCTAAAATAATCAGATCAATGTGCTTGGATTGTAATAATTTTTTCCCTTCCTGAAGCGAGGCTGCTCCGATGGTACTGATAGAATCCTGTTCCAAAGCTAATAATAGCCCGGAGCGCAGACTATCATCATCCTCTATGATAAGTACGTTCTTTCTATCCAAAATCTTACCCCTTCCTGCTGGCCTTTTTATCAATTTCATTTCCTTTAAAAAATACATCATAAATATATTTTAATATCAATGGCACTATTTTGTCGACTGTAGATCTTCAAATTAAATCAGAAAATATTATCAAATTACAGCAGGTCAATTATACCATAAATTAGTTAATATCTTCAATTTAGAGCAGGCTCTAAAATTGTATTTTGAAATTTTAATAGGGCTTATGATATTATTCAGGAAAATGATTAAACAACGTGATATCCAATATTCATATCAAGTTGGGATAAGAACCTTTTTCTAACAGTTAGAAAGAGTCTTTCTACTTTGCCACGACTACTAGCAACGAACGGTATCGAATGGATCACCAAGCTTGGGCAGATAGAAATGATGCAGATGAAGTAATGGTTTTATTATCTTCTTTATCAAAAGTAATTTCCAGAGTAGAGAAGGCAGATGTCAGCCCTCGCTAGTGGTCAATTTAGATGTTTTTTCGGATTTTTTAGAGTATAGGAATTTATATGTTTTGGGTTCAATTAAAACAGTTGGTGCAAACGGATTAGAAGATATACACCAACAATTTACATGGTAATAAAAGCCTGTTAAAATTAATGATTAAATAGTAAAATATGAGCTATGAATAAAAATGAAAACATACTAAAAGAAATATTCTTCGATGAGAATAACAACTGGGATAGATTTGTGAATATCTACAGGAAAAGTATCAGAAAAATAGTATTGGAAGAAGTAGAAAAATTCCGGTTGTGTGGTGAAAAGGAAGCAGGGTTTAGTCTGTTTGCATGTGAAATGTGTGGGGAAATAAAGATAGTACCACATAGGTGCAAGGGTAGATTTTGCAGTGTATGTGCCACAGGATATATGCAGGAATGGAGTATGAAGACAGCTGAGAATATGTATAATATGCCTCACAGGCATATTATGTTTACATTACCAGATGGATTATGGGAGATATTTCTGAAAAGACGTGAGTTACTAAAAGACTTGATGGATATATCAGTGGAGTTGCTAAAGGATAGGTTTAAGAAGGGTGCAAAAGTAGAAGTAGGCATGATGGTGGGATTACACACATTTGGAGCAACAATGAATTTCAATCCGCATGTACATATACTGATGACAGAGGGCGGACTCACGAATGACGGAAAAATGAAGCATGTAGGGTTTATACCATATGAAATGATGAGGAAAAGGTGGCAATATAAAGTAATAAAAATGCTACGGAAAAAGCTATCTGGAAGAGATAAAGAAAAGTACAAAAAGGAAATAAACAAGGCATACAGTAATAATGATAAAGGATTTGTAGTATATGGACCGCCAAACTAAAGGAAAGGAGTAATAAAGGAGCAGATTGGCTACATAGGCAGGTATATGAGG
>JAAYKZ010000289.1 GCA_012522165.1 Clostridiales bacterium | reverse complement strand
GCTAAAAAGCCAGCTGCTGTTTCGGCTACCTTGATTTCTGATTCTCCCATATCCGTATCGGCTTCCTTGGATAATAAAATTATTGTACCAATGGGATCACCTTGAGAAACTATGGGGACTATTACCTGTGATGAATACTTGCCTGCATCATCTCCGTTAGAAACAATGCTATATAATTTATCATTCTGGCTTCGGTTTGCTAATACTGGCTTTCTGCTTTCCATTATTCCTTCAATATCAGCACTTATGGACTTTTCATAATATTCTCGTTTGGAAGCTCCAGATACTGCAATGATAAAATCCTTATCAGTTATACATGCAATATGCCCAAGGGTATTATGCAAAGACTCGGTGTATTCTTGGGCGAAATCACTCAGCTCGCCTATAGGAGAATATTTCTTTAATATGACTTCACCATCCCGATCCGTAAAGATCTCCAATGGATCACCTTCACGTATCCGTAAGGTTCGGCGAATTTCCTTGGGAATTACTACTCTTCCCAAATCATCTATCCGCCTAACAATTCCAGTTGCTTTCACAGACATCCCTCCTTAAAATACATTAACTTATAAAACCATCCTTGCAATCATATTATTTTACTATTGAAGTGGTTTTATGCAATACTTTTGAAAACTTTCCTTTTAATAGATTTTTTCATGTAAACAATGGCAAATACGTTTAAAGAAGGATGTCCATACAATAAGCTACAGACGGTTTTCAAATTTCTTTATTGATTTCTCTTTCCATTCATTGACTATTTCCTGCCATTTTTCTTGCTGCTTATGATTTTTTAGATGTTCCTCAATATCCTCTTTCTTTTCCTCAAGGGTATTGGTCTTTTCAGGATATTTTTCTTCCAGTTTTATAATGTAGTAGCCATAAGGGGTTGGTACCAACTCTGATACTTGGCCTTCATTTAGCTTAAAAGCAGCTTCTAAATATTCTTCTGGCAAATATAAATTTTCCTTATGAGTGGTTATGCCCTCTTCCATAACTTCGGCTATCTCTGGATTATGCTCCTCCACCAACTTTACAAAATCCTCTCCTGACTTTACCTTGTCCAGTATTTCATTAGCCTCATCCTTTATGGCTTCCAGCTCTTTATCTAATAGTGCCTTTGCCTCATCTTCCTTCTCATCATTCATAAGGTCATAGTATTCAGAAGCTTTTTCACTGGGTATACCGATAGATATATGCTTAACCCTCACCTTTGGAGGCTCATAAAGAACTACAGATCTTGTTTCTGCAAAGGCTATATTCTCTTTTTGGATAGCTAGCTCTTCATTATAATATTTATCTATTTCTTCCTGAGATATTTGTACATCTCCTACTGTCTTTTCGTAAAGCTTTTCTATGCATTTCTGCTCTGCTAAAAATTCAATATACTCATCCTCAGTCATACCCATGGCCGCTATCTGTTCATTTACATACTCATGGGCCTCCTGCTCATAGTTCTTTTCCTCAGGTTGCTGTTCATCCTCTTCATCTTCCTCATCAGCTTCTCTAAGCTGCTGCTCTATATCCTTTTTAATATCTTGCAACTCCCTTCTAGCTTCATCCCTAAGCTCATCTGTTACCTCAAAACCAGCTTCATTGGCTTTTTGAAGGAGAAGCTTTTCAGTTACAATCTGATCCAAAATGGCTTTTTTTACTTCTAGTACCGTTTCTTTTTTGTTTTTATTATTTATATCTTCGTCTGTCAGGTTATATAAAGCCTTTTCTTTATCTAGACGATCTAGCACTTCTCCCTTTAGAATCTTTTCCCCATTTACTTCAGCCACTACTTGTGCCCTATCCTTTTCAGGATTGACCTGTACTATACCGCACCCGGCTACTACTCCCAGTAACATGGTTATTGCTAGTATTAAGCTTATATTTTTTACATGCCTCATTTTCCTCTTCCCTTCATTACTTCTTTTCTCTTATGTAACATTTTTCCTAGCCCAGTAATAATGACCATTGATAGAGTTAATTCAATAATCATTGCCCCCTTTGTTCCTCCTGTAATTTATGAAGCTGCTCCAGAATATCCTTTGTTTCCGTCAATGCGGTAGTTGGATTGGTGTTGGGCAAGGATATTTTAAGCATGGGAATTCTTCTTCCATCATAGCTTAGCCTATTTCGGTTCTCGTTTAGTATTCTCATCAATACTCTAGAGTCTATGGCCTTAGGTCCTGATAGTCTTAGGGCAACCTGCCTATCCTTATGGGTTACTTCCACAATGTTGAATTTACTGGCTAGGGCCTTTATATAGGCTATATCCACCAGATTTATGACAGATGAAGGCATATCCCCAAAACGATCCTCCAGTTCCTCCTCAACATCATATTTGTCTTGCAAATTCTCTATGGCAGCAATCTTTTTATAAATCTCAATCTTCTGGCCCTCCAGGGGAATATATTCATTATCAATATAAGCGTTTACCTTTATATCAATGGTTACATCCACAGTCTTTTTGGGCTGCTCTCCCTTTAGGCTCCTGACAGCTTCGTCCAGAAGTTTACAATAAAGCTCGTATCCTACAGCAGCCATATGACCATGTTGTTGAGGACCTAATATATTGCCCGCACCCCTTATTTCCAAATCCCGCATGGCAATTTTAAACCCTGCTCCAAACTCGGTAAACTCCTTTATAGCTCGCAGTCTTTTTTCAGCTATTTCGGATAATATTTTATCCTTCCTATAGGTCAAATAAGCGTAAGCTAAGCGATTGGACCTGCCTACTCTGCCCCGTAGTTGATATAGCTGGGATAATCCAAAGTAGTCTGCATCATAGATAATTACAGTATTGGCATTTGGAATATCCAATCCGCTTTCGATTATGGTAGAGCATAAAAGTACATCAAATTTTTTATCATAAAAGTCCAACATGACTTTTTCCAGCACTGACTCACTCATTTGGCCATGGGCCATTCTAATCTTGACTTCGGGTACCAGGTTCCGAAGCCTTTCTGCCATTCGTTCCATGCTTTTAACCCTATTGTACACAAAGTATACCTGTCCACCTCGGTAAACTTCCTTCATAATGGCGTCTCTTATTAAGGCATCGTTATACTCTACCACATAAGTCTGGACTGGCAATCTATCCTCAGGGGGAGTTTCTATAATGCTTATGTCACGAATACCTATTAGGGACATATGGAGGGTTCTGGGT
>JAAYKZ010000288.1 GCA_012522165.1 Clostridiales bacterium | reverse complement strand
GTTGAATTTCTATACAGTACTTTGATTCATCCTGATCTATTAAAATAGGGCTTATATCAACTGTGAACTTCTCGTTTTTATCTGTAATGATCTTAGCCTGTATTTTGTATATGGTTTCAGAATTAGATCCATTATATGTAAAATAAATTTTACTATGAGAAACCCCAGCTTCCAATGCATATAAATCTATATTATATTCTTCTATTTCTATCTTGCTATCAAGTTTAAACTTTATTATTGGGTCTTCAACATAGATAATCTCTGGATCTATATTAATTGCTTCAAAATCATATTTTGTGTCTTCAATATATAATGAAGGTTTAAAAAGTAAATGAACATCCATTTCTTCTTCATTTATTGGATGTACAGGTGTAATTCTTAAAAAGCTGTAAAAATTGTTATTATAAAAGAACCCTTTTTCTGATGAAGTCCCAACCAAATCCCTAGGGTGTATGTCTTTAGTCTGCATGTTATTATCTACAACAAAATATCCTCCTAAATAAGCCACCTGATCAATATTTTCAACATGATAGAAGATAAAGGCGTCCCTACTGTTATACCATATTCTATCTATCTTCAAGCTATAATGGGTGTCTGGAATAATAAAAGTATTGTGTATTGGTTTTACCATATCTAATTGCTCTGCTCTAATAAGACCAGGTATAGAATCATAATAGTATTCTCTTATGGCATTAGAATTGGGATCAATATCAGTAGTCATATCTTTTTCTTTATTCCTATATGCAAATGAAAACAGAATGATAAGTACAGCAACTATCAAAATAGTGATTTGATAAGCAAAATATTTTTTCTTCAAGGGCTCTTCCTCCTTTATAATAAAGGACTTAGATATATCTATGATAGCATACTTTATAGTCAAAATCAGCCAAAATTCCAAAAAAATCTCCTTTAAATAATTAAATTATTTAAAGGAGATTTTAGTGTAGCTCACATCAATAGTCCTCATATATATATGGAATTGTATCATAAAAAATATTTTCTAATGCTTTAACCTTATCTTTATTATATATTTGGATCTTTTTATACATAAAAGCTTGTTCTACTGTATAATATCCCCATAACAGCTGGGACAGAACAGATATATGAATCACAATATCAGGTGATTTTTGGGTGGGAGAAACTAATAATCTATTTTCCCTACCCTTTAGATTTAACCTTATATTATTCCATTCAAGTAAAGGATCAATAACTTGTATCACTAATTCATCATTGTAACTAATAGGAAGATTTTCAAGAGCTTTTTCAACATCAACTATTCTTCCCATAACAAAAGGCTTTTCTTGTTTTATGACGTCTAATTCTATTATATGAGGCAGGGGGGATAGTCCTAATTTATGCTGCAAAAAAACCATATTATTCTCTGTTGAAAAGTTAAGAGCAATTTTTAACATTTCCATATATGTGTCTATATCTTTACAACATATTTTTCTTATGGAAAGGCCCTCTTTGTCATTCACTAAAATCATATATCCTGCAGTTTTATTATCTTTTGTATAAATGAATCCATTTCCACCGTCTATTCTAACATCTGACAAAATTCTATCCCAATCTTGCTTATTTCTAATCACATAGCCATTTAAACCCTTGGTATAATAAGAATAGTATTTATTTAAATCTTCCAAATCTTCAGGCAAACGTATAGGTCTTATTTTGCCCTGTATTCCTATTCTATCAAGATAATGTAAAAAGTTATTTTTCTGGCCTGAATATGAATAATAGGAATAACAGGTCTCCCATCCATATTTTTTATAAAAATTATAGTTAAAGGGCAGCAATATACTAACCCACTGCTTTCTTTTCCTCATTTCTGCCAGGCTTTTATATAATAACTCCGATACATAACCTTTACCTCGATCCTCGGGCCAGGTGGAAACACCTACAATATATGAAGTCTCCATTTTTTTGCTTCGTATTGAGATATTATAAGGAAGAAGCTGCAGTGCAGAGCATATTCGATCCTTATCACATACTACTAAGGTATTCTCATGTTGATATCTGGTATTGAAAAACCATTGAACAAAGTCAGAGGAATCATCAAAACAGTATTCCCATAGTTTTATAATAGTTTCTTTTTCATTGGGCTTAGCTGT
This sequence comes from Clostridiales bacterium, assembly GCA_012522165.1. Taxonomy (GTDB): domain Bacteria; phylum Bacillota; class Clostridia; order Caldicoprobacterales; family UBA3941; genus JAAYGY01. The sequence goes on along the minus strand of JAAYKZ010000288.1, from coordinate 4,308 downwards.
TCTTATATTATCCATTATCCTCACCCATTCAAATAGCCCGTATATTTGACTATCATTTTATGAGGATAGTAGGATTCTTTAGCCTTTCTAAGCCCAGGTAAACCCATGTCTTCTTCACGATTTATATATGTATATTCACTCCAGCAATGCTGAGCAAACTGCTGATTGATCACTGCATAACTTCCATGGTAATCTGTATTGGCCTTTTCAATATGAATTACAGCCATGTCGGGGTTTAACTGCTCCCCTAGAGAAAAAGCCTGGATTTTACCATTTATTCTTAAAGCACCACCTTTAATACCCAACGCTTTCATGTTTCTTAAAGCCTCAACTATGGCTACCTTCTCTTCCATAATTCCCTGGTCATCAGGTCGAGCAGCTGCCCATTCCATTTCAGCAATCAAACATTCTTCTATATTATCATCTGTTATAGGTTCATAATTGTATTCATATCGCTTCATGAATTTGTTAATATGATTACGTTTTTTCTGATACTTTCTGCCATTTAAATTTATTAGATCTTGGGTTAAATATACGTAATCATACAAATCCCTATCATGCTCATAACGGAATACACCTGGCATTAGCTTATCTATTGTCTCCTTAATAGGTTCTGTAATAGCTTTTATTATTACTGGAAAATTATTTTTTTGGAAGTATTCTACCATCATCATTAGGGCTTTATCAAAACCTTCCTCTTGGCTTCCAAGAGGCGGGAAAATTATTGGAAATTTGTTTCGATACTGTCCTATTAGGCATAGATGATCTTCATATATTGTAAATGCTAACTTGTAGTGATACCTCCATATAAAAAAATTTGTAAAATTAAATTCTGAGTTTTCGTGTATCTTTTTACTAATGTATTTGTCAAAAATTGGTTTGTCTTCTATTTCTATGTTTTTAAAATCCCTATCTTGAAACAATGTTACCCAATACCTCCTTTATCTTATAGATATATAACACTAAAATATGACCTTGAAACACTTCCATTTCTAATTTTTACTATATTGAATTCTGTCTAATTCCTTTTCTCCTTTACTATCAAGATCCACCATGGCTTTTTTTATTATCTCTAGAACAGGTTCTAACTTCTCATAATAAATTACTATAAGATCCCCAGGTAATGCTTCACTTATGGCTTTATTAAGTGCCTGTGTTTCAGAAAGGATTACTTCAATATGATCTTTTCCCATTCCTTGAGATAGGACTCCTTCTTCTAAAAGTTTAGCTACCTCTCCCTTCTTTCTGTTTCTTAAATCAGAATCTTCCTTAATAATTATCTTATCAAAAATTGTTGCAGCAATGCTACCAATGGCTTTTATTGTAGAATTATCTCTATCCCCAGGTACACCAATAATGCCTATTAATCTAGATGCTCCCATTTTTTTTATTGCCTCTCCCATGAGTTTATAGCCGGCTATATTATGTCCATAATCTACTACTACTCTAAAGTTCTTAATGTTAAATACGTTAAAACGGCCTGGGTTTTGTAATTCATCGGAATAAAAAGAGGTCATAGCCTTCTCAATTATAGGTATTGGGACCATCATAGAATATGCAGCTGAGATTGCAGCAAGACAATTCTCTACATTATGAACTAGCCTACCACCATAAGTAGCTGGTATCTTTGATATGTGTAAGCTCTGGATATTGCCATTACCTGTTGCTATGGTCACATATTTATTTCTCAGAAAAACAGCTTTGCCTCCTGACAAAATATGCTTATGAACAATTAAATTATCCTCTTGTTTTGAAAAATATATAATGTTGCTATTTACCCTATTGGCTGCTTGCACTACCATTGGATCATCTGCATTCAAAACAGCGTATCCATTTGGTTTAACGGATTCAATCACCAAAGATTTTATAAAAAGTAAATCATCAAGAGTATCCACTCCATCTATTCCTAAATGATCTTCGCTTAAATTAGTTAAAATTCCTACATCGCTTAAATCATAAGCCAGTCCTGATCTTATTATACCACCTCTTGCTGTTTCCAGCACTGCTATATCTATGGTTTTATCCATAAGTACCGTTCTAGCACTTATAGGACCAGTAGTATCTCCTTTTATGAGACATTTATCGTTTATGTATATACCACCTGTTACAGCCATTCCTACATTCATTCCATATACCTTAAATATATGGGAAATCATACGCGCCGTTGTGGTCTTTCCATTAGTTCCCGTAATGGAGATTATTGGTACTGAATGTTTTGCAGTTGGTGGAAATAGCATATCTACTATCAAATCAGCTACTTTACGTGGTTTTCCTTTTGAAGGGAAAAGATGCATGCGAAGTCCTGGAGCTGCATTTACTTCTATAACTGCACCTCCATTGGTTGATATAGGTTTTGATATATCTGGACATGTGATATCCACCCCCGCTATGTCAATTCCAATAATTTGGCTTGCTCTAACTGCAATATTTTCATTCTCTGGATGGATTTTATCCGTACAATCTATTGCTTCTCCCCCGGTACTGATATTTCCATTTTGTTTCAAATAAACTTTTTTACCTTTCGGTGGAATATCATATAAGTTGTAACCCTGTTTTAATAAAACCCTTAAGCTAATATCATCTATTTTGATCTTAGTAAGAGGTTTCTCATGACCTTGCCCCCTCCTAGCATCTTTATTAGTTGTTTCTACTAACTCAGCAATAGTATGGATTCCATCACCGATAATATGGGCAGGAATACGTCTAGCAACAGCAGCTACCCTGCCATTTATAACAAGGACTCTGTAATCATTTCCTTTAATACACTTTTCCACAAGTACATTGCTATCAAATTTAGAGGCAATCATAAAGGCATCAGCTACTTCGCTAGGACTATTAACATCTAAGGATACACCTTTGCCTTGATTCCCTCTTTCAGGCTTAACTACTACCGGATATCCTATTCTTTCTGCCATATCTAATGCTTGCTGTAGTGTTTTACAAACGCCTCCTTCTGGAACAGGTATGCCTATCTCTTCAAGGATCATCTTAGTTGTTGTCTTGTCACATGCTATATCAACTGCAATACAGCTAGTATTTTCTACTATGGTTGCTTGTATTCTCTTTTGATATTTACCATAACCTAACTGTATAATGCTATCTTTGCCAATTCTTGTAACAGGTATTTGTCTTCTCTCAGCTGCTTCTATAATTGCTTTTGTACTTGGACCTAATTGATTTTCATAAACCTTCTTTTCTACAATATCAAGGGCACTATTAAGATCAAAAGGCTGCTGATTACATAAAGATTTTACCAATTGAACAGCTACTTCTGCTATTTCTAAACCTCTTGTTTCATCCACATATTCAAAGATAATAGTATAAAGAGGAGTGTCATTGATTCTTCTTGCCTTTCCGAAACTTACTTCTTCTCCTAAGACATTCAATAGTTCTAAGGCTATATGTTCAATCACATGGGCCATATAAGTTCCTTTGTGTAATCTTTCTACAAAGCCGCCAGGATAGCCCAGAGAACATTTGTGTTCATTTAAACCAGGTAGAATTTCAAGAAGCCTATCATTAAAATGATCAATATCTTTAGATGAAATATCAACCCATTCACCTAAGTCTACAACCATTTTTATAGTCTTTCTATGACTATATATATTCCTTCCTTTAAAAGCCTTAAGCTCTACTATCTTCAAGGCACTACCTCCTAAGTATAGGTTTTCGAGTTTTAATATTATACTTATATCCTGCTGGTAAAACATGCATTTTAATATTTGTAAAGGCTAGTATTTCATCAGGTTCTAGTTCTGATACATTGCTATAATCTGAATGACTTCCATCTATAATAGTAACTGCATTGGATCCTATTACCTCAAAAACAGCATTATCATCAACAATTAATCCCGTATCCTCATCAATTCCAACACCTAAGACATGAGGATTTTGTGCAATCGCAGTCAATAATCGTCCGATCCTGCCTCTTTGAGCAAAATGTTGATCAATTACGACATCCTTAAGCAATCCTAAACCCGGTGCCATTTTTAGAGTGCATTTTCTAGGTGCATCTTCATTATTGCCTGAAATAATCATAGTTTCACTCATAACTGATGCTCCTGCACTGGTTCCAGCGATTATAGCACCATTATTAAAAGCTGTGTATAGAGCATTTTCAGTTTTTGAACCTCCCATTATAGATGTAATACGCAATTGATCACCACCTGTCATAAAGATGCAAGAGGCTTGACTTATTAGCTGACTCTTTTCTAGCTCGTTGGCATCTTGCCTAGATTGAATATGGATTGCAGAAATATTTGAGGCTCCCAATCTTTCAAAGACATCAATATACTCTCTGGCAGTTTT
>JAAYKZ010000033.1 GCA_012522165.1 Clostridiales bacterium | reverse complement strand
TTATATATGTATGAGCAAAAAGATTTCTATCAAAGAACTTTTGTACATTGATGTTATAATACAGATAGAAAGCCTCATATATATTTATAAAAGCTAATGGCAAAGCCAGTGAGGTGATATCATGGCCAACGGAAAACAAACTGAAATTCCTGGACTTGAAAATTCAATTCCAGATACACCTAAACTACTAAAAAATCTCAATTCAAGACAACTGGAAATTTCATTTGAGCTTATCTTTTATGCTCTAAAAGTATTTTCTGAAATAGCCTTAGCTGGCAACAAAGGGCTAAATATTACACAAATTAAATCAAAATTTGGAAATCAAAACCAAAAAAATATTCGAGATGCCATTTCTAAGCTTGAACAACTAGGGTACATAGAAGAAAAGGATATTAGTAAAAGTACTGAAAAAAGATATCTTATAACATCATCTACACTAAAAAAATTAAAGGAGTGTTGTATACCTTATTAAATTGTATTTCATTAATTATACTTCATCTCTACAAAGCTAGACAGAAATGGAATCTGACCATTATAAAAAAACTGTGATTAACTTATTTGTTAATAGTTTTAATAAAAAGGAGCGTGCATCGCTCCTTTTTATATTACAATCCCGCCCTTGCCACTGCTACCATCATGGCGCACTCGATTCGCTTTTTTTGCATGATGCAGGCTATTTCGTTTGGTATATTAATATCTTTATTTGAGAAGTATGCATTGGCATGGCATCCGCCGGAGCAGAAGTATTTAGCCCAGCAGCTGCGGCATTCTTCTTTGGTAAAGATATTACAGTCTTTAAAGTGGGCTGCTAGCTCCTTGTTTTCAATGCCGCTGAACACATTGCCCATTACAAATTCAGGCTGGCCTACAAACTGGTGGCAAGGATATATATCCCCCTCAGGGGATACTGCCAGGTACTCATATCCTGCACCACAGGCTACTATTCTCCTATGAATGCAAGGACCATCATAGAGATTTATATTAAAATGATAGTAATTTAGTTCCTTACCATCTTTGGTATACTCTAAATAATCTCTGGCCAGTTTTTCGTATTCCTCCAAAATAGTTGGAACATGTTCCATGGTTAGGTGGAAAGGCTCACCACTGCCTACCACTGGCTCCACAGAAACCTCTTTAAATCCTAGATCTGCAATGTGAAATACATCCTTGCCAAAATCTAAGTTATTGGCTGTAAAGGTACCTCTTATGTAGTATTGCTTCCCTTCTCTGCTTTCTACTATCCTTCTGGCATTGGATACTATCTTGTCATAAGTACCATGATTTCCTCTATCTGGCCTCATGTTATCATTTATACACTTTCTACCGTCCAGGCTAATGACTATATTATCCATGTTTTCATTGATAAAATCCATAATTTCCTGATTTAAAATGGTTCCGTTGGTGGTTACGGTAAAATGAAACTTCTTGTTGGTTGACTTTTCTAGCTCCCTGCCATAGTCCACCACTCTTTTTATAACATCAAAATTAAGCAAGGGCTCTCCACCAAAGAAATCCACTTCAATATTGCGCCTTGTACCTGAGTTTTGTGCTAGGAATTCTAAGGCCTTGCATGCAACCTCATAGGACATAAGTGTTCTATTGGTGGCATAGTCCCCTTTAGAGGCAAAACAATATTCACAGGCCAAGTTGCAATCATGGGCTACATGAAGACACAAGGCTTTTATACCAGTATCCCTATGTAGCTGGGCTAAAAGTCTTTCTTCATCCAGTTCTTCAGAGTACAATAAGCCCTGTTCCTTTAAAGCTAATATATCATCACAAACCTGATTTAGAGTATCCTTGTCATATTTTCCCTCAAACTCTTTAAAAACTGCCTCCCTTGAAAAATCATTGGGAGAAGCCTTTAGTATGTTATAGGCAATCTCATCTAGGCTATGGATGCTGCCGCTATTTACATCCAAAGCAATATAATAATTGTTAACTTCAAATGCATGTACCATAAATTTACCATCCCTTTATACAAATAATACGCCGCGCACAATTATTATACATAATATTGCACGCAGCGTTAATATATTTAATGAGGATTATATCATAATTTTGATTGTTTTAGTATATCAAGGTTAATAAATATATAATTTCAACTATAATTTTTCAAATATATTTTTAAGATTATTTAATTGATTCCAATATATCAT
>JAAYKZ010000287.1 GCA_012522165.1 Clostridiales bacterium | reverse complement strand
CTCGGATATAAAAAACAATGACCCCCTCTTTTCTGGTATAATTGAGTTCACAACAACACAAATAACACAGAAAAGAGGAGATTCATCAGGTTAATATCTCCCACGTTATGGTCAGTAAATACGCTAAGACTGCTGCTACATTGGTTAAGCCTTTTGTCGATAATTTCGACTACAAGCCCACTAAATACCTTGCGGCAGATGAGACCTATATCAAAGTTAAAGGTGTCAGACACTATGTTTGGTTCATAATGGATGCCATTAAAAAATCCATTCTAGGTTATCAGGTATCCGATTCTAGGGATATTGGCCCTTGTATATTAGCTATGCGTATGGCTTTTGATAAGTATAGAGAATTCCCGGGAAAGACCCTTAATTTTGTTGCTGACGGCAACCCGGTATACAAGCTTGCCAAGCAACTATTTGCCCTTAAGGGCATGGATTTTGAGCTAACCCAGGTCATTGGACTTACCAATGATGACCCTATATCTACAGAGTTTAGGTGGCTTAAGCAAATTATTGAGCGACTTAATAGGACCTTTAAATTTTCTTATCAAAAAACTAATGGCTATGGTAGTGGACAAGGATCCAATACCCACGTCGCTCTATTTGTTGCCTATTACAATTTCTTAAGGCCACATACCTATACCTATTGGGAGCCTTTAAACCCCATCTCCGAGCTTGAAGCTATTCCAAACATGCCTGTTAAATGACAGAAGCTTATTGAATTATCACAAGAGCTTATTCTAGCAAAGCAAGAAGCAGGTTAGTCTGCCCATTCCGTAAGCGTTTATGCCGCGAAAGCTGCTTGAACAATGAGGATACGGCATATTAGGCTAGGTATACCGGGCATCGCCCAAACTCCAAAGCCCTACCCGCCCTGTTAGGGGTGGTGCCCTCTGATGCCTAAAAACATGCCGTAAGAGGCTCATTGTCAAGCAGACCGTGGAATAAATGCGGATGTATGCTAACGCACATTATTAATTCGGTATATTTTTCACTTTTCAAGGTTCATTTTTTTATTTCTGTATTTTCATAGACTAGTTAACGCTATCGTGTTTTAATGCTATTAATGCCTGTTTTTATATGACTCTTTATATAAAAAGTTCTGGCTGGGATTCAACTTTTTGTGGTAAGTTTTGTCCCTACATTATTAGCATAACACAAAAAAATTAATACAGTTTTTACCCCTAGTTCTTCTGAGTCTCTTCTGGAACGATATGGTAAAGGCATGAAACGTTTACACAATCCTATATTGCTAGTAATAAAAAAGGCTTTAGTAGATTCATAGTCTACTAAAACCTTTTTTGATGAGGTAATAGAATTTAATCTAATCTATCAAAAAATTAAATGTAACGTGCTCTCCTTTAACATCTCCAAAAATGCTATATTATCTATCACTCTATCTTGTTCTTCAATTGAATTATCCTGTTTCTTCCTAGTGAATTTAATCCTTCTTGCCTGCCTATAACTATCTACAAATGAATCAACATTATCACACTTTATATATCCAAGCCTTGTCCATTCATAAATTAAAAAGTCGTTTGACTTAAAAGTTATGGACGTATATCTTCTATTCTTAAAATAATCTTCTTTATAAATCTTTCCCTTTGCTTTAGAGATAAAGTCATAAGCATCCCTATCACTGCTGAAGATAGTAATAGTATCAATATTTTCACTGTAAAAATAGGAAAATATATAACTTAGAACACAAATTGAAATCTCACCTGCATTCTTTCTTTGCATTCTACCGTTTGCCAGTTCCCTTTTGTCCAATCCCTCATTATACAATATATCCAACCATTCTTCATAAGGAGCTAACTCTGCTACTGGTCTATCTTGCAGAATGTTCCTCTTTATAAATCCAACAAGCCTACTCACATTGTATCAACTATACAGAAATATATAATACAATGCTACTTCTTTATAATCTACTAATTTTAAGTAATCAACCTCATCTATAATTTGGACCTTTGAAAAATGCTTTAAATTATAGATATAATTTTTCCTCTTTTCACTATCACAAACCTCTACCCACACCCATTTAGGTATAAAAATTATATCATACTGACAAAATATCTTTTCAGGGCCAATCCT
>JAAYKZ010000286.1 GCA_012522165.1 Clostridiales bacterium | reverse complement strand
CGGGGAGACTCCTCTTGTCAGCCAGTTTGCAAGGCTGGCTTATCCCCGGCAAAAATTTTATTCTTCCTATTGCGTTTTTACTCTTCGGGCGATATAAAGCCTTAACCTTATTATACAGTCCTATTCATTTTCGCTTAAGGCTTTATACTATAAAACCATATATAACATTATCAACATGGGACGGCTAATTAAAATACCTATTATTGTAATTGGGATGGATATTGCAAATAAAAAAATATAAATCGTATCTACAGTTCTTTTCACTCCATGCATATCATTGGCACCATAATACTGTGATATTAGAATGGTGGCTCCTTGGCCAACACCGTTAAATAAAGATGTAAGCATAAATATGACGGGAAAGGCTGTACCTACAGCAGCCAAAGCTGCAGTACCATTGGCTGCAAAATTACCTACCACCATGCTATCTACCATATTATATAGCTGTTGCAATATATTACCAGCTAATAAAGGCAGTGCAAAAAAAAGGATGAGACGAGTAGGATTTCCTGCTGTCATGTTAACTCCTGCGACTTTTGTGTTTTCATTTTTTGTATTGTGCGACATGTCTTGGCTCCTTTCTAGCTAATCTACATTAACATATTTAAGACCCTTTTACATTGTAAGATAAAGGCATTTTATAATAAGATAACATATTAATAAAACCTAAAATCTCAGATTCAAAAAAGAGAGGTTTAACCTCTCTTCTTATTTGGTGGAGATAAGGGGACTTGAACCCCTGACCTCTTGACTGCCAGTCAAGCGCTCTCCCAACTGAGCTATATCCCCAGGTTACAATATTCATTTGTTTCGACAAATGATATTATAACCTATAAGGGGATAATTGTAAAGGGTAATTTTTATTTAATAAGCCCTAGCAAAATAAACCATATGTTTAGCTTCTTCACCACAGCATACGCAATGATCATATAAATGCTCTTGTTCAAAAGGCATACATCTAGCTGTGGCACTGGTTTGATCCTTGATGCTATCTTCACATTCTCTCTTTCCACACCACATAGCCTTAATAAAACCTTTTTTGTTTTCTAAGATATCCTTAAATTCATCCATATTTTGTGCTATATGAGTATTAGCTTCTCTCATAGCCAAGGCTTTTTGGTAAAGCCCCTCATGGACATCTTCCAGTATTGTCTTTATAGTATCTACTAAATTTTCCATGGGCACAAAGGTTTTTTCATGATTATCCCTTCGGACTAAAACTACCTGATTTTTCTCAATGTCTTTAGGACCAATCTCCAATCGTACAGGAACCCCTTTTAGCTCCCATTCATTAAACTTCCAACCTGGACTATAGATATCCCTGTCATCTAGCTCCACTCTAAAACCAGCAGCCTTTAATTCTTCAAAAATCTCCCTGGCCTTTTCCAGTACTCCTTCCTTATGGATGGCAATAGGTACCATTGCTATCTGAGTAGGAGCTACCTTAGGAGGCAATACCAAGCCCCTCTCATCACCATGGACCATGATAAGGGCTCCTATGAGCCTAGTTGTTACTCCCCAAGAGCTTTGCCATACATACTTTTGCTTCCCGTCTTTGTCTAGGAACTGAATATCAAAAACTTTTGCAAAATGCTGGCCTAAATTATGGGAAGTACCTGCCTGTAGTGCTTGACCATCCTGCATTAGAGCCTCTATAGTATAGGTTCTAAGAGCTCCGGCAAACTTTTCCTTTTCAGTTTTTTGGCCTGCCACCATAGGGATTGCCAATACGTTTTTGGAAAACTCCTCATAGACCCCTAGCATTTTCATGGTCTCCTCCTGAGCCTCTTCCTCAGTTGCGTGGGCTGTATGCCCTTCTTGCCATAAAAATTCTAAAGTTCTCAAAAAAGGTCTAGTAGTCTTTTCCCAACGGACAACATTACACCATTGGTTATATAGTATAGGAAGATCCCTATAGGATTGAATCCATTTTGCATACATGGCACAGATAATGGTTTCAGAGGTGGGACGAACTACCACTCGCTCTGCCCACTCCTCATCTCCCCCATGGGTTACCCAAGCAACTTCGGGGGCAAAGCCTTCTACGTGTTCTTCCTCTTTTTTTAGTAAACTCTCAGGGATAAATAGAGGGAAATAGGCATTTTTGTGACCTGTAGCCTTAAATCTTTGGTCCAGTTCCCTTTGGATATTCTCCCAAATTCCATAGCCATAGGGTTTGATTACCATAGATCCTCTTACTGGAGAATAGTCTATCAGATCAGCTTTTAATATAACGTCAGTATACCATCTGGAAAAATCTTCTTCTCTAGGTGTAATATGAGCCACGAATTCTTGCTTATTCTTGCTCATCTGTACTCTCCTTTCCTAAAATTTACAATAAAATCAAAAAATCCTCCATCCCTAAAGGACGGAGGTTATCCGCGGTACCACCTTAATTAGCTATAACAGCTCACTCATCACATAACGGCATGGTTACCGGAAAGGAATACTTACATTTCATCCTCGCTGCTCTGGGGCGGGTTCGGAAAAATCCTACTATTCCCCTTCATTGCTTTATAATATTTATTTTTTCACTATTTTATCATCAAAAGAATTATTATGCAATACTAAATACAAAATTCTTTAGAATTCCCGCTTAATGAGTAGATT
>JAAYKZ010000285.1 GCA_012522165.1 Clostridiales bacterium | reverse complement strand
TCATAAGAGAAGGAAAAGATATAACAGTATTTGCTCATGGCGTTATGGTTTCTATGGCTTTAAAAGCTGCTGAAGAATTGGAAAAGGAAGGTATATCCTTAAGGGTTGTTAATGTAAGTACCTTAAAACCTTTAAACCAGGAAAAGATTATCCAGTATGCAAAAGATGTCAAGGGTGTTGTAACAGCAGAAGAACATAGCATAATTGGGGGATTAGCTGAAATAATTCCAAGCATACTAAAAGGAACCAATACACCTATTGAATCTGTAGCTGTAAAGGACGTATTCGGACAGTCCGCACAAAGCTATGAAGAACTATTAGTTGAATATGGATTAACTGATGCTGAGATAATTGAGGCAACAAGGAAAGTTTTGGGGGTGTAAAACATGAAAACCATGAAAGCAGTTGTAAAATACGATACTGTTAGTGGAGCTACTGAGTTAAGAGAGGTTCCAGTTCCCGAAATTGGACCAAATGATGTACTAGTAAAGGTAGCATATGTAGGTGTTTGTGGTACTGATCCTCATATGCATCGCAACTTATCATCCATCAAGATCAATGTACCATTAATCTTTGGACATGAATTCGCTGGAACCATTGAGAAAGTAGGGAGCGAAGTAAAAAATTATAAAGTAGGGGATCGTGTAACCGCTGAAACTCACGCAGACTACTGTGGTGTATGTGAGCTTTGCAGAACAAACAATTATCATATTTGTTCACAGCGTAAAGGGTTTGGATTCCATGTGGATGGTGCTTTTGCAGAGTATGTTAAAGTTCCTGCCAGAATTCTCCATAGGGTTCCAGATTCGGTATCATTAAAGGAAGCAGCACTGACAGAACCCTTATGTGTTGCTTATAAAGCTGTTGTATGCGGTAGTAAGGTAAGACCAGGGGATACTGTAGTTGTAATAGGACCAGGACCTATTGGCTTGCTTTGCATAAAGATGGCTCAAATAGCGGGAGCCAGTGAAATAATAGCGGTTGGAACCGATGGCGATGAAGAAAGACTGGAATTGGCTCTTAAGTACGGTGCAACTATTGCTATGAATAGTAGCAAGGAGGATGTAGTTGCCAAGGTTAAGTCTTTAGGCGATGGTTATGGCGCCGATGTGGTATACGACTCTGCAGGTGTATCAGCCACTTTAGCTTTGTCCATGGATGTTGTAAGACCTGCTGGACAAATCGTAAAGATTGGATGGGGTCCTAAACCTGTAGGATTTAGTATTGATCCCATTATTGCCAAAAACGTTACTTTAGTAGGTCACTTTTCCCACACATGGGATGTATGGGAGAAATGCTTAGTTCTAATGTCTAAAGGACAGGTGGATCTAAAGCCCTTAATTACCCATGAAATGCCCCTAGAGGAATGGGAAAAGAGCTTTGAATTAATAGAGAATAGGGAAGCTATGAAGGTAGTACTGAAACCTTAGTGGTTATAAATATAATTGACAAATAATAAATTAACAATAATATATCAACAATAATAAAGAGGAGGTTTTGCTGTGCAAAAGAAAATTGGTTTTATTGGACTTGGTATTATGGGGAAACCCATGGCAAAGAACTTGATAAAGGCTGGATATTCATTGGTAGTCTATGACATTGTTGAGGATCCAGTTAAGGAATTAGTTGAACTAGGTGCTGAGGCTGGTGAATCTCCAAAGGATGTAGCATCTAAATCAGATATAGTTATTACAATGTTGCCTAATTCTCCTCATGTAAAAGAAGTTGTATTGGGAGAAAACGGTGTAATTGAAGGTGCAAAAGAAGGTTTAATTCTTGTTGACATGAGCTCCATAGCACCCATTGCAGCCCAGGAGATTGCAGCTGCAGTAAAAGAAAAGGGTATAAGAATGCTAGATGCTCCTGTAAGTGGAGGGGAACCAAAAGCCATCGATGGAACTCTATCCATAATGGTAGGTGGAGATGAAGAAACCTTTAAAGAAGTTGAAGACATATTGAAGGTAATGGGTTCTTCAGCTGTACTTATTGGAGATGTGGGCAGTGGAAATATGACCAAGCTTGCCAACCAAATTATCGTAGCTCTAAACATTGCAGCTATGTCAGAGGCTATGGTGCTGGCTACAAAGGCAGGAGTAGATCCAGAAAAGGTATACCAGGCAATTAGAGGTGGCTTGGCAGGTAGCACTGTACTAGACGCAAAGATGCCTTTAGTATTAGAAAGAAACTTCAAGCCTGGATTTAGAATCGAATTGCATATAAAGGACTTGATGAATGCGCTGGACACTGGTCACGGAGTAGATGTGCCTCTACCATTAACTACTCAAGTTCTTGAAATGATGTATGCTCTCAAGGTAGATGGAAAACAAGGGGATGACCATGGCGGTCTTATCCAATTCTTTGAGAAACTTGCTAATGTAGAGGTAAAGAGACAAAACTAAAACTTATAAAAAACAAGCTAGGTAGGTTGCTTACCTAGCTTGTTTTTTTGCTAATTTTTCCTTTTACCGATGCAGCGTATTGCGACGGGTTCATTCCTACTATTCGTTTAAAAGATTGAGAAAAATAGTTTACTGAGCTAAAATTAAGCAGATGGGCTATTTCGGAGAAATTGTATTTTTCCTCTCTTATAAGATCTTTTGCCTTTTCAATCTTCAAATGCCTAAAAAACTGCATGGCACTGGTATTGAGCTTATTTCTAAATAAAGACTTAAGCTGAGTGCGCCCTATAGCAAATTTATTACATATGTCATCTATCATAATCTTTTCATTAACATTATCTTTCATATAAGCTATTATTCTGTTTAATAAATCGTCTTCCACCCTTTGCCTAGTAATCAGGGAGATACGTTTTTGCTTTTCTATATAGGTATTGTTTCTTATTAGGGTAATCAAAAACAATTCAAGATATAATTTTATCAGCTGTTGACAGCCAATGATGGTAGAATCTTTGATGACATTTGGCGATATAGCATCATAAAGGGGAACGCTAAAGGTATTAAGCCGTTCTTCTATTATCCTGGCCAATATATTTTTTTCTTCATTAGTTTCAATTCGAAAAATCTTGTTTTCGAAAAACTTCATAGCAGGACTGTTGCATACAAAGGACATGACTATCAGGTTAGGGGCTATTCGTCCATTTGCCCATACACTATGGAATTCATTGGGTTTGTGAAAGATAATATCCCCTTCTTCTAACTTATAACCTTCGG
>JAAYKZ010000284.1 GCA_012522165.1 Clostridiales bacterium | reverse complement strand
TTATTACCTTATCGATAGTTTGATTGATGACTCTAAGACGAGTTATTTCTTTTTGAGTCATATTGAATGTCTCCTTTCGCATACATGACATTTTATCAGAATAAATTCAATATGACATTATCATAGAGTAAGATTAGAATAATTAAAATAGGATTGACAAATTTGATCATGTAATGTATTATACTTATTAATGGTTAAATAGCAAGTTGTAGATGATTATTAGGTGAGAGTGACTATGGGAGTGAGCGTATACATGTTGATGATGCCCATGATGATGTTCATGCGAATGTGCATGTACATGTATCGCTGTGCTCATAAAAAAATCATAGTTGCTCGAATGAACAAATTGACTCTTTTTAAAGATAATTGTAAGATGTGGAGTTTCTGCTGTTTTTTATAAGCTTTCTTATAAAGCTTCAATAAGAAATGTCTTGAACAGGTTCATTCGAGAACCTGTTTTATTTTTGTAAAAATTGAAGAGGGAGGATGGAGGATGGATACAAATGAACCTATTATTTCTTTACGTGGTGTTACCAAAATATTTAACACTAAGGAATCAGAAGTAGACGCTTTGATAGATATTAATCTAGACATATTTCAGAGTGAGATATATGGTATCATTGGTCAAAGCGGTGCCGGTAAGAGTACACTAGTACGATGTATGAATTTCCTTGAAAGGCCTACGGAGGGTTCGGTTATTTTTGATGGCCAAAATCTGGCAGATTTATCCTTAAAAGAATTGTTAAAAGTTAGGCAAGCAATCGGTATGATATTTCAACAGTTTAACCTGCTTATGCAACGAACAGTGCTTAAAAATGTATGTTATCCCTTAGAGATAGCTGGTGTTCCAAAAAAAGAAGCTAAACAAAGGGCAATTGAACTATTGGAAATGGTGGGGCTATCCGATAAAATTAACGCCTATCCGTCCCAATTATCTGGGGGACAAAAACAAAGGGTAGCCATAGCCAGGGCTATTGCAACCAGGCCGAAAGTTTTGTTATGTGATGAAGCTACTAGTGCACTTGACCCAATGACCACTCGATCTATATTAGAGCTTCTTAAAGATATTAACCAGAGATTTGGTATAACCATTGTTATAATCACCCATGAAAT
The DNA here is from genome assembly GCA_012522165.1 of Clostridiales bacterium. Taxonomy (GTDB): domain Bacteria; phylum Bacillota; class Clostridia; order Caldicoprobacterales; family UBA3941; genus JAAYGY01. The sequence continues at coordinate 978 of JAAYKZ010000284.1, read as the reverse complement.
GGATGTGATTGAAACAATATGTGACAAAGTTGCTATACTTGAAAATGGCAGAATTGTTGAAATGGGAAAAGTAGAAGATGTATTTGTAAATCCAAAATCAGCAGCTGGCAAAAGGCTTGTATTTAAATCCGATGAGCAGTTTTCTGAATTCGAATCTGAAAAAGTTTATAGGATAGTCTTCGATGGCCAATCAGCATTTGAGCCCATTATATCCAATATGGTAGCAAAGTTTAAAGCCCCTGTTAATATTCTTTTTGCTAATACAAAAAATATTGGAGGCAAAGCTTTTGGACAGATGTTAATTCAATTACCTGAAGATAGAATATTAACTAAGCAAATGCTTAGATATCTAGAAGAACGTTCAATTAAGTATGAGGAGGTGACCCAGGATGCTTGATGCTCAGACTTTATCTATGATTGGTAAAGGTATAATTGAAACCTTGTATATGGTAATTGTTTCTACAGTATGTGCCTATGCTATAGGTCTTCCCATTGGACTTATACTTGTAGTAACTGATAAAAATGGTATTCGTCCGTTTCCTATTGTAAGCAAGGTACTTGGTTTTATTGTTAACTTACTAAGATCTGTACCCTTTGTCATACTTATGATATCAGTAACTCCCCTGACAAAAAAAATTGTTGGCACCACTCTTGGAACATCCGCAACTATTGTGCCTCTAGTTATTGCTTCAGCACCATATATTGCTAGACTGGTGGAATCTTCTATTAAAGAAGTTGATGCAGGGATAATAGAAGCAGCAAGAGCAATGGGAACAGGGACCTTTAGGCTTATTTATAAAGTTTTAATTCCTGAGGCTAAGCCATCACTAATAATAGGAGGAGCAATTGCTATAACCACAATTTTGGGTTATTCTGCAATGTCCGGATTTATTGGTGGAGGAGGTCTAGGAGACATAGCTGTTAGATATGGATATTATAGAAGCGAAACACAGATACTCCTTGTTACAGTAGCTGTGT
>JAAYKZ010000283.1 GCA_012522165.1 Clostridiales bacterium | reverse complement strand
AGTTGGAGATGTGGGAAAAAAAGGCGCTGGAGTATTACGAGATAAACCAAATATAAAATGGAATAAAGACAGAGGTAAAGATACAGAAAATAGTCCTTGGTATCATTTGTTTGGTGGAGATAGAATAAATGATCACCATTTGACACTAGAAGAAAAGAAAAAAGCAAGAGAAGATGAGGTGAAGTTCAGTTGAAATTAATAAATAATATAATAAACAGCATCAGAGCATCATCAAATAATAATCCTGAAGCTGAATCTCCACCTCAATGTATTTTATGGACTGATAAAGAAAAGCTTTGGGAAAAAGCTGTAGAGGTACTTAAATGTGAGATGCCAGAACTACTTGTACTTGGGGAATATAAACCTGAAGTTCATATGGGACCAGCGATATGGTTAAGAGTAGCTATTTCTGGATTAATTGATAGTTATAAGGTTCCTATTGGAAAAGTTCCGGTATTATATTTGCCAGGTGTAAGTAGACAAGATATAAGAGCGGTGGAAAGCTGCTCTGAGGAACTTATGCCACTTGCAGAGTTGCAGTATCGTGGTGTAATCTGGTCTCAGATAAATTCAAGAGACTGGACTCCACTAGCATATTTAAAAACAAAAAAAGGAGGATTAGGACTAAATATTCAACAAGATACTCAAACAATTGAAGCACTTGAAAGAGCTCTAGTGAAGCTTTTGTTTGAAGAGATCGATTCTTTAAAAAATGAATATTTAGATAAGGATTATTTTAATGCACTTCTAACAGGTGGAGATGCCATAAGAGATGTTCTTAACTGGATAAATGACCCCGACTCATTTAAGAAAAGCAAAAGCGATGAAGAATGGGAAGCTTTTGTTGAAATTTGTATTTCAAAGTTTCAGGTTAATCCAGAGCAGGATACAATTTATACTGCTGTTGAAAAAATTGCATGGGAAGAGCAACAATGGGATTCTGTGTGGGATAGATTTTGTGAAGCACCAGCAAAATATAATGCTATACCACAAGTCATGCGAAATATTATTATGCCACTTGGTATAGAGCCTGACAGATTGCCACAATGGAATGATCAGCAAGAGAATGAATTAAGAAAAGAGTTAAAACTATTAGTTGGATTAGCTGAACATAACGCAAGAGATAGAATTATTGAATTAGAAAAGACCCATGGCGAAAGAAGATACTTTGTATGGGCTGCAAGTGGAGATGCTCCATTGGCGGAAGCTATGTACTGGCTAAGTATTATTGCAGAACATACTCAGAAAATTATTACTGGAAACATAACAGAAATAATTAAAGCTTATGAGGATTGGGGTTGGAATGTGGATAATGCGGTTTCTAGAGCTTTGCAATTAGTAAAAAAACAAGAGGATATTGATGCGATTACCAATGCTATAAGATCCATATATATTTCATGGATAGATGAATGTGCTAGGAATTTGCAAAAGGCAATTGCTACCAATCCAATCAAGTCAGTTCCTAACGAACATAAACCTGGAGAATGTATTTTCTTTGTAGACGGACTACGGTTTGATATGGCAAAACAAGTATCAGAGAACTTAACTGCACTTGGGTATGATGTAATGTATCGGTCAAGATTATCCGAGCTCCCTTCATTAACTGCTACCTGCAAACCAGCTTTAATGCCAATAGCAGATGAGTTAATTGGTTTGGAAGTGGATAATGAAGATTTTTGCCCTGTGATCAAAGAATCAAATCAAAAAGCATTATCACAAAGATTAGAAAGTTTAATGAATATAAAAGGTTGGAAAGTATTAAAGCATGGTGATTATAGAAAAGAAATAGAAGATAATGCATGGTTGGATTATAGTCACATAGATGAAGATGGACATAGTTTGGGTTGGCGTATAGTTCAAAATTTCAGTCGTTATATTGATGAAGTTGTTGAAAAGGTTGAGATTTTATTTGCAAATGGTTGGTCTAGAGTAAAGATTTTATCAGATCACGGCTGGTTAATGATGCCAGGAGGACTTCCAAAGGTAAATATTGCTGCATCCCTTGTTGATAGTAAATGGGGGAGGACCGCTGCAGCAAAACCAGGAGCCTTATTAGATGGTAACTATTATCAATGGTATTGGAATCCGAATGTCCATTTTGTATTAGCTGAAGGAGCCGGATGTTATAGAGCAAATACAGAATATACGCATGGAGGGATAAGCCTGCAGGAAAATATCCTGCTTGATTTATTGATATCGGCTCCAAAAGGTAATAATAACGCTTTACTAACAATTACAGATATTGTTTGGAAGGGCATGAGGTGTAAAGTAGCTGCTGAAGGTCAATTTGAGGATTTAAGGCTAGACATTAGAACGAAGCCAGCAATGCCAGAAACCTCAATAGTAATGGGGGTCAAGGAATTTCCATCAGATGGGATAACATCAGTGGTCGTTGATGATGATATTTATGAAGGAAAATCTGACATTTTAGTAGTACTTGATGAAAATGATAAAGTAGT
>JAAYKZ010000282.1 GCA_012522165.1 Clostridiales bacterium | reverse complement strand
TCAACGACTTCATCATCAACAAAGCAAGACTGGCCCTGGATGATGGCAGCTGGTTCGGCATGGGGGGAAAGGGCTTCCAGAGAATCAACCTGGCCTGCCCCAGGGTTTACATCAAAAAAGCCTTAACCCAGCTCAGGGATGCCATCTCCCAGCTTTAACCGGCAAGGGGAAGTTTTGCTTGCCAGGTTTTGGAACATTATTCCATCGACATCTGGGCGCTTCGGTTGTAATGTTGGCGTAAGCTGCACTGGTTGTTTCGTCTGTCATTCGACGGATACGGATACATGAACATCGGATGACAACTCTTACAATATACCGGTGAAGATAACGGCAAAGGATCCCTTTTAATCAAGAACGCTGTTGTTTTAATTGCTGCTGGCCAAGGGTAGCCCTACATGACAAAAGGGAGCATGGGCAGAGTGAGGATAAAGCTTTGGGGCACTTAGCGTGATGGCAAAAGTGCCTTAAGCCCATGCGGAGTGAAGGGCAAAGCTTTAAAATAACGGGTCTTGATTTATGGGGGTTGCCGTTATTTTAATTTCACATTAGCATTGTAAATAGTATAAAATTGCCATAATTCACATGAAAGATTTTAGACTTTTCGTAACAATTTGCATGCTATATAATATTCAAAGAAGGAGGGCTTGTGACTTAATGGACCAGAGATGTGCACAGCTCTTGAATCAAATAATGTCAGCATGCAGTCCCGTAAAGATTTCCGAACTAGCAGATGCTTTCAATATCTCCTCGAGGACAATTCGCTATGATCTTGATAAAATTGACGATTTTCTAAAGGACAATGGTTTGCCACAATTGATGAGGAAGCCGGGTTCGGGCATAGAGTATTCGCCTTCATATTATCAAAGATTAAAGATTTTAGGATTGCTGGAATCCATCGGCAGTTACAATTACGTTTTAACGCCTGAAGAGCGAAAGAAGTTGATACTGACAGAGCTGTTTCAGGCAAAGGATTTTATTACGATCGAAGACATATCCAACCTGCTTTCCGTAAGCCGGGGCACCGTAGTAAACGACTTAAAAGAAGTAAGAAAATGGCTTGCAAAGCATGAGCTGAAACTTAAGTCAGCGCCTCGATACGGCATCAAAATTGTAGGTTCAGAAAAAGATTTGCGTAAAGCCGTTGTATTTCTCCTTTCGGAAAACATTGAACTCGAAAAGGCCTTGAATCTCATCAAAGGGCCCATCAACCGCAAGATAAATGTAGTTACTGATAGGCAGCTTAAAAAGCTTTTTCAGGATCTGGAAATATCACCTATAGAGGAAGTTATTTGCCTAGCTGAGAAACAGCTAAAGACCACTTTCACCGACAGTGCATATTCGGGCTTAGTAATTCACCTGGCCCTTGCTATAAAACGTATCCAGCTAGGCAAGAACATAGTTATGCCTCATGATGAGCTGTCAAAATTAAAGCTTACGAAAGAATTCGCAGTAGCATCAAGTATGGCTGCAGAGTTGGAAGAAAGATATAAAATCAATATCCCAACTGCTGAAATTGGCTATATCACAATACACCTATTAGGAGGCAAGGTGACGGAATCGGATATATTTTCCAATCAAGACTGGATTAGGCTGCAGATTTTGACTGATGAATTAATTAAAAGCATCGGGAGAAAGTTAAATGTCAATTTTATGTCGGACAGAGAACTGTACAGCGGACTGCTCAGGCATTTGGAACCCACGGTTTACCGCTTAAAACACGGCTTTCCTTTAAAAAATCCAATTCTGAAAGAGATAAAAAATAACTATAGCGGCATTTTTGAACTTGTAAAGGGTTCGCTAAAGCCCCTGGAAGATTATGTAGGTACAAAAATACCCGATGAAGAAATAGGTTTTATCACCATACACATCGGTGCAGCCATAGAGAGAAATAAGATGGCGAAAAACAATATTTATAAAGCCGTAGTTGTATGTGGCACAGGCCTAGGAACTGCTAAACTGTTGTCTTCAAGAATAGTAAACAGGTTTCCCAACATTAAAATACTTGCTACCCTCGCCAGTCGGCAAATAAAAGACTTTATCAATAATAAAGAATTGGACCTAATTATTTCGACGGTTCCTACAGATGCACAAGATATTCCCCAGGTAATCGTAAATCCACTATTGGTCGAAGAGGATGTAGGGAAGATATTAAAATTTTTAAGCACAAATAGGCCTAAAAATCCCGATTATGGTCAGGTACAGACGATAACAAATAACCTTCTTAAAATAATAGAAAAATACTGTGACATTAAAAATCGTGACCAGTTAATAAGGGAGATTTCAATGTTGCTAAATCACGCAAATTTTGAGGATTCGAAGGGAGTTGCCCAGCCGGTGTTAAAAGATTTATTGACCGAAAAAACCATAAAATTGAAGGTTAGAGCAAGCAATTGGGAAGAAGCTATCAGGATAGGAGGTGAACTACTCGTAGAAAATGATTTTGTAGAGCAACGATATGTTGATGCTATGATAAAAAACGTTAAGGAAATGGGACCATACATTGTCATAGCTCCAGGAGTGGCAATACCACATGCTCGCCCAGAAGATGGGGTAAAACAGGCATGTATGAGTTTGATAACCCTTGAGAAACCTGTTAATTTTGGTAACAAGAACAATGACCCCACTTATATCGTTATTTGTTTGGGTGCTCAAAACAATCATTCACATTTGAAGGCCATTTCGGAATTAATGCAAATTTTAGATAATAACGAATTAGTTTTAAAGATAATAGGTTCGAGCAACAAAAAGGACTTGTTAGAAACACTGTATGATTTTAATGATGTTCATGGCAATTCAAAGGAGGAAAAAAATGAAACGTGGTCTAGTAGTATGCGGTACCGGCATGGGGAGTAGTATGATGCTGCGTTTTAAACTTGAACAGGTTATAGCTGATAACAAATATCCTATTGAATTAGAACACGATGTGTTAAGTGCAGTTAGAAACTACAATGTGGATTTTGTTGTAACAATGGCAGACTTAGTAGATCAAGTAGTCGCTGACATAAAATGTGAGGTCATAGGAATTGAAAACATAATGAATAAAGATGAGATTAAGGAGAAACTTGAAAAACTTTTAAATAAGCAGTCGAAATCCAAATAAAGTAAACAAAAAAATAATATGAAAGGAGATATATCTTATGGCATTATTAAAGGTTATTGTTTTTGATTTGTTAGGTTCAGCTCCTATTTTAGTTGGATTAATGGCATTATTGGGACTTGTTTTACAGAAAAAATCTGTTGATAGAATTATTACTGGTACTTTGAAAACCATTGTAGGATTTTTAATTTTTAACGGTGGTGCTAGCTTAGCGGTAAGTTCGTTAGACAGCTTCCAGAATTTGTTCAGCAAAGGGTTTGGGTTGAAAGGAGTATTGCCTTTAGCTGAGGCGATAACGGCATTAGCCCAGACAAAATTCGCAATGGTCGTTTCACTTGTTATGATATTAGGTTTTATCTGTAACTTAATTGTTGCCCGTTTTACAAAATTTAAATATATATTTTTGACTGGACAACATAACCTTTTTTTGGCTGCATTATTGACAGTTACATTTAAAGCATTAGGTATTAGTGATCTGATCACTATTATCGCTGGCGGAATAATACTTGGTTTTGCCGCTGCTATGTATCCAGCCTTAGCCCAGCCATATATGAGAAGAGTAACTGACAGTGATGAAATCGCTATGGGTCACTACGTAACAATAGCCTATGCACTTTCAGGTTGGCTCGGTTCAAAAATTGGTAATCCTGAAGAAAGCACTGAGAAATTGAAACTTCCTGGTTGGATGTCTATTTTTAGGGATTACATCGTCTCAGTAAGCATTTCAATTAGTATATTCTTTTATGTTGCAGCGATTGCCGCAGGGAAAGAGACTGTTGAAAGCATCTCTGGTGGTGTTAATTGGTTAGTATTTCCTTTGTTTCAAGCATTAACCTTTTCAGCTGCTTTGTACATTATTATTACAGGTGTCCGCATGTTGTTAAGTGAAATAGTTCCTGCATTTGTTGGAATATCAGAAAAACTCATACCAGATGTAAAACCGGCTCTTGATTGTCCTGTTGTGTTTCCTTATGCACCAACAGCTACTGTGGTCGGGTTTATTTCGGCATATATTGGCGGATTAATTTGTATGTTTATTTTTGCAGCATTAAAAACCACAGTAATTATACCCGTAGCAATACCGTACTTTTTTATAGGCGCAACTGCCGGTGTATTTGGTAATGCTACCGGAGGGTGGAAAGGAGCTATAGCAGGTGGTTTTGTGACAGGTATATTGATAGCAGTAGGACCGGCATTGTTATATCCGATAATGGAACAGATTGGCTTGTCAGGAACAACATTCCCTGAAACTGATTTTGTTGCTTTAGGTCTCGTAATCTATTATTTAGGCAAAATGTTTATTCATTGAATATAAAATTCAGAAGGAGATAAATTGTATGCTAGAACTAACTGAGATAAGAAGATTAAAATATCTAGCAACATTAAATAGAAAAAAAATAATAGATATGATTTATTATGGAAACAGCGGCCATCCGGGCGGATCTTTGTCAATCATTGATATACTGACTTATATTTATGAAAAAGTAGTTGATTTAAATTCTCCAGATAAAGATAGAGTTATATTATCAAAGGGCCATGCAACTCCAGCAATATATGCAGTTTTTAATCATTTAGGGTATATAAGTGATGATGAACTTTATACTTTTAGAAAAATCAACTCACGACTACAAGGGCATCCGGTTACCTCTACAATATCTGAATTAGATGCTACAACTGGACTTTTAGGGCAAGGATTATCAATTGGAGTAGGTATGGCTCTAGGGAAAAAATTAAATAATGATATTCACAGAGTATATGTAATACTTGGAGATGGAGAGATGCACGAAGGTCAAGTATGGGAAGCTCTGATGGAAGGTTCTCACTATAAACTTGACAATTTAATAGCAATTATTGACTATAATAAATTATCTTCTTTGGGAAATGTTAATGAAGTTATGAATCTATCATCGCTTGACAAAAAGTTGGAGTCTTTTGGCTGGAACGCAATTGAGATAGATGGCCATTCTTTTAAAGAAATTGCTGGAGCCTTTGATAAAGCAAAGCAAGTGTTCAACAAACCTACAGCAATAATTGCTCATACTATCAAAGGCAAAGGCATATCATTTATGGAAAACAACCCACTGTGGCATAGCAGATCTTTAAGTGACAAAGAATATAAAGATGCGATAACAGAGTTAGGATTTTGATTGTACTCAAAATTTACAGGAGGAAGGTCAATGAACTATGAGCTAGTTTCACCAAGAGATTATTTGGGAAAGTTGCTTGTGAATCTTGGCAAAAAATATAACAATTTAGTTGTGATAGATAGTGATCTGGCCTCATCGGTAAGAACAGATGAGTTTTCAAGAGTATTCCCCGATAGATTTTTTGAATTGGGAGTTGCTGAGCAAAGCGCCATGAGTGTGGCTGGAGGTCTGGCTATTGAAGATTTTATACCTTTTTATGTAAACTTTGCAATATTCATTACTGGTACAGCGTGGACACAGCTTCGCCAAATATGTTATGCTGGCTTAAATGTCAAATTAATAGGAACCCATCCTGGTCTAGATAATGGCCCCGATGGTGCAACACATCATTCGACTGCGGATATAGCACTAGCTAGGGCAATTCCGAACCTAGTAATTCTTGTACCTTCTGATATACATGAAGTCGATGCAGCTATTGAAGAAGCTATTAGAATTAATGGACCTGTATATATAAGAGTAGCTAGAGGAGATGTACCCATTTTACACAAAAAAGAATGCCATTTTGACACTGGAAAGTCTGAGATAATCTTCGATGACGGTGATGATTTAGCTATTATTTTTGAAGGGTCTGCTGCCAAACAAGCCCTGGAAGGATATTTTGAACTAAAAAAATTTGGCTATAGATGTAAACTGGTTAATATAAGGAGTATAAAGCCATTAGACGAGGAATTCATTAAATACATTGCAAGTAAAGTAAAGTGCATAATAACTGTAGAAAACCATAGTGTCTGTGGAGGCTTAGCCGGAGCAATTTCAGAAGTGCTCAACCAAGAAAAGCATAGACCAGTTCTGAGGACAGTGGGTATAAAAGATGTTTTTACAGAATCGGGAAATGCTACTCAATTGAAAAAGAAATATGGTTTATCCACAGAAGAAATAATAACTCAAGTTAAAAATGTCTTATAACACTTTATACTACTTTGCCTGTCGACAAAGTCATCGCCGGCAGGCTTTTTCAATTGGTGCGATATTAAAACTAAATCAAAATACTTTTCAAATCATCAATATCTATTGAGCCCCTTTCGCGGATTTTATCCAAAACTATCTTCCGCTCCTCGTTAAGCATACAGTATTCCTTCAAAGTCCTTAATTGAAACTCATGCTTGGTATTTTCATCGGCAAATATATCATTTTGCCTGTTCCAAGAATATTTGCTTTAAAGACCGAAGAGGCATTCCTCAAATCTATTAAATCCACGTCTCTTTCTAATAAACCGGCCTTTTTATGAAACTAAAATGTTTGAACGGTTTGATACAAATTCCATAGTGTAAAATTACTTTGGGTAAAAACCAAAAAATAAAAGATAAGAGTATCTCCTCTGTGATATGATGTAATCTACAAGAACCACAAAAATCACAGAAAAGGAGATACCCTTATGGAACTAATTATACATGAAATCATACAAAAAATCAGTAGCAGTTTTGAAAAAGAGCTAGAAAAACTAATAAGAGAAAAAAGAGACATA
>JAAYKZ010000281.1 GCA_012522165.1 Clostridiales bacterium | reverse complement strand
CCCTAATTTTAAAATGCAAACCATTGACTACAAAGATTAATGTACAAAATATACAAGATTATTTATAAATTTTAATGTACATAAAAATACGGGATTTTTGCTTTTTATCAAAATGCAATATCCCGTATTTCTTAATTAACCTATTGTTTTAATTTAATCGATTGTTATTGATCCGGCACGACGCATTGATTTACATAAGTACTAAACTTTAATATTATAAAATTAACTTGATAGTTTATTCAATATCCTTAAGTAATGATTGGCTTCACGAAGTACATGATCTGCCAGAAGGGGAGCAAAGATAGATTTAATTTCACATCCTAATGAGCCTATTGTGGCTGCCTTTTTGTAATCTCTTATTCCCACTGTGGCATCCTTACTTCTTTCAAGTACTAGCTTTTCTGCAGATTCAACACACTCTTTTACCAAGTTTTCGAATTTTTGAGCAAAGCCTGCTGCTGTATCTTTTAGTTGTCTTTCTGATGGATCCAATAACCCATCTATGAACTGTGCATGTTCCCCCATTATATTATTCCAGAAATTAAGTTCGTCACATATAGTTTTGTCTGGGAGTTTCTTGCACTGAAGTGCTCTTAATACTTCACCATAATATATAGCTTCCCGTGTTATATGTTCCAATAATTCTACATACAATGCAATTAATATTTTGCACTCCAATGATAGATCTATTAATTTCTTTTTAAAAGCAATTACTTCTTCCAACATATTTAACGTTCTATAATTTAAATCATAGACTATTCTCTCTAGTCTTTCTCCAAACTCAAAATGTGGATTGCTGGTTAATTGAAGCTCCTGCTTGGTAATCATTGTATCAAGGCTTGCTCCTGTTAATTGTGTTGATATATTTTCTGCATCTAAGGTATAAGGCGTTACGAATTCATTTGCTTTAATAGCGTCCTCTGATATGGCTCCATTTGCATAATAAACTGTTTCTGCCAAAAGATGTTCAAAGCTTTCCTTAAGTACTCTGGCCTCATCAATATTGGCCCCTTCAATGGGTTGTAAGCTAGTTTCTATAAAAAACAGGTGTTCCTTCATGATTCTCTGGAAGAATAAATTTATTTCCAGAGAAATCCTAATAAACTCTTCTCTTGATAACAAAATAATCCCCCCTTAATAAATCCTATCTATTACATATTATTTGCTGAGGTAAAAAATGTGTGTATTACATGAGATTTATTCATTTATTGTGTCCATATGTAACAAAGAACTAACTTTTTAATATTATATAATATATCAATAATTAGAAAGGATGAAGATTCGTGGACAATATCTATAATGATGTTAAATATGATGCTTCTCAACTACCTCCGTGCCCCGGTGGTACCTATTATACCATACGGGCTGGTGATACGTTGTTTTCATTAGCTAGACGTTATAATACCACTGTTGATGCTATATTACAGGCTAATCCCGGTCTAGATCCTATGAATCTACAAGTAGGTCGTATAATATGTATTCCCACAGCTCCGCAGCCTGGTCAATGTCCTGGAGGTTTTCCATATCAAATAGTTGCTGGTGACACCTATTACAGCCTGGCACGTAGATTCAACACAACAGTAGAAGCTCTCATAGCTGCTAATCCAGGCGTTGATCCTAATAGGCTAATGATAGGGCAAATAATATGTATCCCTGTACCGCCCACACCAGGTCCATGTCCAGGGGGAACCTACCAAATAAGGGCTGGTGATACCTTCTATAGTATTGCGAGAAGGTTCAACACCACTGTAGAAGCGTTGATAGCTGCCAATCCTGGAGTAGACCCCAATAGATTAATGATAGGTCAAATTATTTGTCTGCCACCAGGAATACCTGGACCTATCCCCTGCCCAGGAGGCACCATCTATCGCGTTCAAGCTGGTGACTCAATGTTTCTCATAGCTCAGCGGTTCGGTATACCTCTAAATAGCCTTATAGCTGCCAACCCACAGATATCTGATCCTAGCCGTTTAACCATAGGGCAGCCCATTTGCATACCTCCTAGAATGTAAACTGAATATTTAAACAAGGGGTTTATATTACCCCTTGTTTAAATTTTATTCTTTGTTTTACCTTATTGTCCTTGCCATTCTCACTAATTTATTCTATAGTATAATAGCAAAGATTAGACTACAGAGTTGTTTCAATAATTATACCGAATGGTTATTAATAAGTATATTCTGCATGAGCTTACACAATAAGTTAAATGAGTCACAATATTTTACTGAGGAGAAAAT
>JAAYKZ010000280.1 GCA_012522165.1 Clostridiales bacterium | reverse complement strand
AGGATGCAGGATTTGTTCTGATACAGGATGGATAGAGATTCTGGGAGCGGGCATGGTACATCCTAAGGTATTGGAATATGGTAATATTGATCCTAATGAATACACAGGATTTGCTTTTGGAATGGGATTAGATCGAATAGTCAACCAAATATATGGTATAGATGACATACGCTTGTTATACGAAAATGATATTAGATTTTTGCGCCAGTTTTAATATAGTATTTGGGAAAGGAGAAAGAAAATGTTAGTACCTATTAAATGGTTAAAAGAATATGTAGATATAAATGTAAGTACAAAGACATTGGCCGATGCAATGACTATGACAGGTACCAATGTAGAATCCATTGCTGAATTGGCTAAGGATATAGAGAAAGTAGTTGTTGGCAAGATTTTAAGTATAGATCCACATCCCAACGCTGACAAGCTAGTAGTTTGCAAGGTGGATATTGGAGAAGAGGTTCTTCAGATTGTAACAGGAGCTCCAAACGTTAAGGAAGGTCAATTGGTCCCTGTTGCTACCCACGGTGCTTTGTTACCTGGTGGAATTAAAATTAAAAAAGGTAAACTCCGTGGGGAAATCTCTCAGGGCATGTTGTGTTCTGCAGATGAGCTTAAGCTAGCAGAATTAGGGGAAATAGATGATGGTGTGGATGGAATACTTGTTCTAGATGAGGAATATCCTTTAGGTATGGATATAAAGGAGGCCTTGGAACTAGGTGATGAAGTAATTGAGTTTGAGGTTACTTCCAATAGGCCTGATTGCCTAAGTATGGAAGGGATAGCCAGGGAGGCTGCTGTTGCCCTAAAGACTAGCTATAGCTTGCCAGAGATAAAGCTTAGTGAAAAAATTGGCGACAGGCAAGAACAAGCAAGGGTAGTGGTAGAGGATCCTCAATTGTGTCCTCGATACTGCGCAAGGGTTGTAAAGAATGTCAAGATAGGCCCTTCTCCCCGTTGGATGAGAAGAAGGTTGGCTGCTGCAGGAGTTAGGCCTATTAATAATATTGTTGATATTACCAATTATGTAATGCTGGAACTAGGTCAACCTATGCATGCCTTTGATCTGGATAAAATAAAGGATAGCACTATTGTAATTAGAAAGGCCAAGGAAGGAGAAAAATTAGTAACCCTTGACAAGCAGGAAAGAATACTTACAGAGGATATGCTAGTTATAGCAGATACTGAAAAGGCCATAGGATTAGCAGGAGTTATGGGAGGGTACAATACTGAAGTTACTTCAGATACCCAGAATGTTATACTGGAAAGCGCTAACTTTGACAAAGCTAGTATTCGTTTAACTTCCAAGACCTTAGGGCTTAGGAGCGAAGCCTCTATTCGTTTTGAAAAGAGCTTGGATATAGTAAATGCAGAAAGAGCCATAGATCGAGCAGCACAGCTTATTGAAGAGCTGGGAGCAGGCGAAGTTGTGGAAGGAAAGATAGATGTCTGCAATGCTTCTCTTGATCCACGTGTTCTTGAAATAGAGTGGAAACGTATCAACGCATTGCTAGGCATAGATCTTGATGTTGATGAAATTTGTCAGATATTGAATTCCCTGTCATTTAAAACAGAAGCCAAGAATGATTTACTAGTAGTAGAGGTACCATCCTTTAGACAAGATATAGAAGGTGTGGCAGATCTAACAGAGGAAGTAGCCCGTATCTATGGATATAATAAGATACCTATGACCCTTATGGAAGGCTCAAGAGCCCAAGGAACAAGAACTAGGGAACAAAAACTATTAGATACTGCAAAGAGAGCTTTGACAGCGATGGGACTATTCGAAGCTGTGACTTATTCTTTTGTAAGTCCAAAAGTTTATGGAAAAATTGGTTTTAAACCTGAGGAATATCCTGAGGTTGTAACCATAGCTAACCCTCTAGGTGAGGACCAAAGCATTATGCGTACTACCTTAATACCAAGTATACTAGAGGTTTTAGCTAGAAATAGAAGTCGCAGCATAGAGGAATGCAGAATCTTTGAGATAGGCAACATATTTATTCCAAGATCTGTTCCAGTGAAGGAACTGCCTATAGAAAGGCTAACCTTAACTATTGGGCAGTATGGGGATAATATTGATTTCTACACTATAAAAGGTCAAGTTGAAGGATTGTTGGATATATTTGGAATCTTAGAAGACGTTGAATTTGCGCCCTATCCCCATCCATCACTACATCCTGGTAGAACAGCTATTGTAAAAGTAGGAGACCAGGAATTGGGAGTATTAGGGGAAGTACATCCTAAAGTCTGTGATAACTATAATCTAAAGACTAAGGTTTATTTGGCTGAATTAAACTTTGAACTAATGGTAAAGCTGGCTAAAACAGAAAAGCAATATATTTCTTTGCCCAAGTATCCTGCCATTACCAGGGATTTAGCTATAGTAGTAAGTAAAAGTGTGTTAGCCTCTAGCATTGAAAGACTAATCCGAAAAACCGGGGGAGCATTGCTGGAAAGTGTGGAACTATTTGACATATATGAGGGTAGTCAGATCCCTGAAGGACACAGGAGCTTGGCTTACTCCTTAAGCTATCGATCAGCTGATAGAACTCTTAAAGATGATGATGTTAATCCTATTCATAATAAAATTGTAAATGCTCTAGTAGATTCCTTTGATGCTCAGTTGAGGGAATAAATAAAAGTGTTTGGGCTTCCCTAACGGATTTGACAGTTATGGGAAGCTTTTTTTATTTATTTCGACAAATTAGCTTGTACAAAAATGTCAAATAATATATAATGTACCTAAGAAACTCAACATCCTGCTTCTTGTTTTGACCCTATTCCCAAGGAATTTTATAGAAGGGGGACGTTGCTATTGAGTAAAAAAAATAAAGTTATTGTAAGAATTGGTGGGCGTGAGTACGCGGTGAGGGGT
>JAAYKZ010000279.1 GCA_012522165.1 Clostridiales bacterium | reverse complement strand
TTTTTTTGGTAGACGGCAAGGAAGTGATTTCTCCTGCAGATCAAGAGGTAGCTAATCTATTGAGAAAGGCCAACAATCCTATTGTTTTAGCAGTCAACAAGATAGATGCTCCCCATGAGGAGGATATGCTGTATGAATTTTATAATCTAGGTATAGGTGAACCTATATCTATATCAGCCTCTCATAAAAGAGGATTGGGGGATCTTTTAGATGCAGTGATAGAACACCTTCCTCAGCTGGAGGTACAAGATGAAGATGAGGACGTTATTAGGATTGCTGTACTTGGCAAACCCAACGTAGGAAAATCCTCTATCGTTAATAGACTTCTGGGAGAAGAAAGGGTAATTGTAAGCGATATTCCAGGTACTACTAGAGATGCAATAGATACTCCTTTTGTGTTTGATGGACAGAAGTATGTCATTATTGATACTGCCGGCATTAGAAGAAAGAGCAGAATAAGCGATGAGCTGGAGAGATATAGTGTTATTAGGGCACTAGCAGCTATTCGCCGTTGTGATGTGGCTCTTTTGGTTATTGATGCTACTAAGGAGGTTACTGAGCAGGATAAAAAGATAGCTGGTCTTATACATGATGAAGGAAAAGGCTGCATTATTATAATGAATAAATGGGATCTTATAGAAAAAGAGACCAATACCATGAGCCAATTTAGAAAGCGACTAGCAAATGATTTAGCATTTATGCAATACGCACCTAGTCTCTTTACATCGGCCCACACAGGGCAGCGGCTAAACAGGGTTATCGAGATGGTTAATCAGGTCTATGCCCAGTGTACTTTCAGAATTTCTACGGGAGTATTAAATGAGTGTATTGCTGATGCCGTAGCCTTTTCAGAACCACCAACGAACAAGGGCAGGAGATTAAAAATCTATTATGGAACTCAGGTGGCAGTTAAACCTCCTACCTTTGTTCTATTTGTCAATGACCCAGATTTAATGCATTATTCATATTTAAGGTATTTGGAGAATCAATTTAGGAAGAGTTTTGGTCTTGAAGGCACACCTATTAGGTTTATTTTAAGGCAAAGGAAATCCAATGATTAGAGAGGGGGCTATATAATGTGGTATATTCTTATAGCTATAATTGGATATTTTCTGGGGAACATTTCTTCATCCTATCTTGTGGGCAAGCTAATGGCCAAGGTTGATGTACGGGAGCATGGCAGTGGAAATCTCGGAGCTACTAATGTTTATAGAGTTTTGGGCTTTAAGGCTGGGGCTATTGTATTTTTGGCTGATACCCTAAAAGGACTACTGGCAACATTGATAGGACTATGGATAAAAGGAGATGTAGGTGGATTGATAGGGGGCATAGCGGCAGTTGCGGGACACAACTGGCCTTTTCTCCTAGAATTCAAAGGAGGCAAGGGGATTGCTACCTCATTTGGAACTTTAGTCATACTCTTTCCCCTTATTTCTCTTATACTTTTAATAGTAGAGGTGCTGGTTATTGTCTTTACTGGCTATGTATCCCTAGCTTCAATTACTGTAGCGGTACTATTTCCTATACTGGTTATTGCGTTCAAGTATAGTATTCCACATATAATTGGTGCCTTTCTCCTAGCCATTTTGGCTATATATAGACACAGAAGCAATATATCAAGGCTATTAAAGGGGCAGGAGAATAAGATTACTTCAAGACGAAATAGAATAGGAAGATTAAAATGATAAAAAGAGTTTCTGTTATTGGTGCGGGTAGTTGGGGAACAGCCCTTTCCATATTATTAGCAAACAAGGGTATAGATGTGAATCTTTGGGCATATGAGGAGGAAGTTTTTAGCCAGATTAATACAACTAGACAGAATAAACGGTATCTACCCAATATAACTTTACCATCTAATATCCAAGTTTTTAATGACAAGGAACAAACTATCAGGGGTACAGATCTTGTAGTTCTGGCTGTATCTTCCCAGGCTGTGCGTAGTGTTGCTTCAGACATTTGTAGTTTTGTTCCTCAAGATGGGATTGTAGTAAATGTTGCAAAAGGATTAGAGGTAAAGAGTTTAAAAAGGCTTTCCCAAGTTATTGAAGAAGAAATTCCTCACTGCAAAATAGCAGTATTGTCTGGGCCAAGTCATGCTGAAGAAGTTTCTAGAGGAGTACCTACTGCTGTTGTAAGTGCGGCTAAGGAACAAGGGGTTTCGGAATTTGTACAGGATGTATTTATGACCCCAAATTTTAGGGTATATACCAATTCAGATATCATTGGCGTGGAGATGGGTGGTGCATTAAAAAATATCATCGCTCTAGCTGCTGGAGTAAGCGATGGTCTAGGCTATGGTGACAATACTAGAGCAGCTTTAACTACTAGAGGGATAGTAGAAATAACACGGCTAGGACAAGCTATGGGTGCGCTACCTAGTACCTTTGCAGGATTAACAGGTATTGGAGATCTCATTGTCACCTGTACAAGTATGCACAGTAGAAATAGACGAGCAGGTATCTTGATTGGTCAGGGAAAAACTTTAGACGAAGCACTTAATACTGTTGGAATGGCAGTAGAAGGAGTAAAAACCTGTCACGCGGCATATGAATTAGCTAAGAGGCTTGATGTGGAAATGCCTATCACTGAGCAGCTATACTATGTACTTTTTGAGAGAAAAAGTGCAGAAGAAGCTGTTGAAGATCTCATGCTTCGAAGCAAGACCTTTGAAAGTGAAGAAGGTATAAATAAATGGCTATAATTTTTAGTGACAACCTGTCATAAACCTTTTCCTCCAGCAATATACATTACTATAGATATATATGTATGTTGGGATTGTAATGCAATGAAATTGGGATCTAATAACAGGGAGGGAAAAGGTGATGGAGAAATTCGACTTGTATCGGGATATTGCCGAACGTACCGATGGTGATATATACATTGGAGTGGTAGGCCCGGTAAGAACAGGCAAATCCACTTTGATAAAGAAAGTTATGGATTTACAGGTTCTCCCTAATATTGAAAATGCATATAAAAAGGAGAGAGCTATAGACGAGATGCCTCAGAGTGGAGCGGGACGGACTATTATGACCACTCAGCCCAAGTTTGTCCCCGATGAGGCTATAGAAATAACTATTCGTGAGAATGCAAACTTAAAAGTCCGTATGGTAGACTGTGTAGGTTATCTAGTAAAAGGTGCTATAGGCCATATGGAAGGGGATAGTCCAAGGATGGTCCGTACTCCCTGGTTTGACTACGATATACCCTTTGAAGAGGCAGCTGAGCTAGGAACCAGAAAGGTTATAACGGATCATTCTACCATTGGCTTAGTGGTTACTACTGATGGTAGTATAACCGATATTTCTAGATCAAATTACATAGAAGCAGAAGAGAGGGTGGTTAACGAGCTTAAGGAGCTTAATAAGCCCTTTGTAATTATTCTCAATTCTAAAAATCCCAATGCTCCAGAGACCATAAATATGCGTGAGGCTTTGGAGGAGAAATACGATGTTCCGGTGCTTTTGTTGGATGTAATGAATTTAACCCTTAAGGATATAGATGATATACTCAGTAATGTTCTTTTCGAGTTCCCATTAACAGAGATTCGAATTGACATGCCCAAATGGGTTCAGAGCTTAGATGATGATCATTGGTTAATCGAGTACATATTCCAATCTGTCAAGGGATTTTCAGAGGATATATCCAGGGTAAGGGATGTTTATAAGATTAAAGACGTGCTAGAGGAATCGGAGTATGTTGAAAAGCCAACCATATCTGAAATAAGTCTAGGCAATGGCAAGGTTAAAGTGAATATGGATACTAAGCCAGGTATGTTCTATAAGATCCTGGGAGAAACTTGCGGTTATAATATAGAAGGAGATTATCAGCTTATTGGACTAATGAAAGAGCTAGCTCATGCTAAAAGAGAATATGATAAAGTGGCCCAGGCCTTAGAAGATGTGAGAACTACTGGTTACGGAACCGTGCCTCCCACCATGGATGAACTTATACTGGAAGAACCAGAGATTATTAAGCAAGGAGGCAGATTTGGTGTACGCCTTAAGGCTAGTGCCCCCTCCCTACACTTTATACGGGCTGATATCCAGACAGAGGTTTCTCCTATAGTGGGCAGTGAAAAGCAGAGTCAGGAGCTTATCAACTACTTGTTGGATGAGTTTGAATCTGATCCCACAAAGCTTTGGGAGTCCAACATATTTGGAAAATCCCTGCATGAACTGGTAAAGGAAGGCCTATCTAATAAGTTAATGAGGATGCCGGAAGATGCCCAGTTCAAGATTCAAGAGACCTTGCAACGGATAATTAACGATGGTAGCGGAGGACTTATCTGCATAATCTTATAAAGAGTATAAGGCTATGGAACAGAATCGTCAGCAGAGCTGACGATTTTTTTATTTTGGTAAAATACAAAAAATGCAAGGATAATTGATATCCTTGCATAAAACATAAAAGTGCGTTTTATTCCTGATCTTTGTAAGAATTATATATTCTTATTAAAAGCTCGTCTACTTCATATTGAAGATTTGCTATCTGTTCTTGAATACTTTCCTCAATCTTCTTTAGCTCTTCAAGATATTCTTCCTTCTCTTCAAGGGCGGCTTCAAGAAGATTAATACTTATACTTTTCATAATATGCCAAGCCCTCCTTTTTATTTTGCTTATTTATACCCCCAACAAAAGAAGTGAAACAGGTTTATAGCTATATAATATGCTTAGTATTGTAACCCTATGATAAAATAGCAATATATTGATTGTAACAAGAGTTAATGGTAATATCTAATTATCTTATACTAGTAGGAGGAAATATGAATAAAAAGAAATGGTCTCTACTATATATAGCATTGAATATCTTTATAATAGCTTTAATAGGAATTTTGGACCCAGAGATTAAGGATATAGGTAAGATATTCTATAATGCAAGGCCTGGCTGGATTATAGCAGCAGTAGGCTCTATGGTATTATATTGGATTATGGACGCAGCCATTCTAAACTATACTGTCAGCTGTATACACGGACAAAAAAGCTTTTGGAAGAGTTTTAAGGTTGCGGTCATTGGCCAATACTACAATGCCATTACCCCTTTTGCAAGTGGGGGGCAGCCCGCTCAGATGTATTATATGGCCAAAATGGGAGTGCCTGGAGGATCAGCCAGTTCAATTTTAATGGTAAAGTTTTTGGTCTATCAAGTAGTGCTTTCCGTATTTGGTGCTTTGGCATTTATATGGAAGGGAAGGGATATATATAGTTACAATACTTGGGTATTTTGGTTTTCAGTATTTGGGTTTATTATAAATGCAGGAGCTATTTTACTCCTTGTTTTTTTGTCCATTAGTAAGGGGGTTGTAAAGGGCTTAGTTTTTAATACAATAAGTATATTAAGCAAAATAAAGCTTATAAGGGATCCAGCTAGGACCAAGGAAAAGCTAAAATCCCATGTTGAGGATTTCCATAATGGTATTAAGCTTATGCAAGGTAATGCCATAGCAATGTTAAATATGAGCTTATTAACAGCTCTACAGCTGCTGTGTTTTTTTAGCATTACTTTTTTTATATACAAGGGGCTAGGCTTGACAGAGGAGAAGTGGGTAAACATATTATTAGTTCAAGCACTTTTATATTTAGCTGTTTCCTTTGTCCCCACACCAGGTTCAACGGGCGCTTCAGAGACAGGATTTATGATTTTCTTTAGATTCTTCTTTCCCAGAAATCTGATTTTTATGGCTATGCTTTTATGGAGGATCATTAGTTATTATTTGAATATTTTGGCAGGCATATTGTTTATTCTATGGGATAGTATCAGCAATTTTATAAAACCAAAAGCCTAGAGATAAAAGTAAGTAATTAGACAAATAAATTCTGAATTAGATTATATGCCAAATGGAATGGTTTATAGAAAAGGTTTATGGAAGTGGTTTATGGGTATTAATATTTATATTAGGTTTATTTTTGAGAATGTTGACGGGAAATGTTTATAAAGGAGGCGATGGACATACGCGCGCTATTGGTGATTTTTGGTGGAACAGGGGATTTAGCACACAGAAAGCTTTATCCTGCAGTATATAATCTATATTTGTCTGGATTATTGCCTCAGGAGTTTGCAGTGGTATCGGTAGGAAGAAGGGATAAGACTACTTCCGAGTTTCGTGAAGAAGCTATTGAATCTATTAATAAATATTCAAGAATCAGACCTATGGATAATAAGAAATTAAAGGACATTATATCCCGTTTTTATTACTATAAAAATGATTTTTATAATAACGAAGGCTATAGAGAACTAGGCAAGTTTTTAAATGAATTAGATGAGAAGTACGGTACCCAGGGAAATAGAATCTATTATTTAGCCGTTGCTCCAGAGCATTTTGGTCCTGTAGTGGAGAGAATAAAAAGCGCCGGACTTGCGCCTAATGGGGGTCAAGCATGGCAGAGAGTAGTTATAGAAAAGCCTTTTGGTAAGGATTTGGAGTCTGCAACAAAACTCAACAAGGATCTTACCAAAGTTTTTGATGAAGATCATATTTATAGAATTGATCACTATTTAGGCAAGGAAATGATGCAAAACATCATGGTAATTCGCTTTGCCAATACCCTTTTTGAACCTATTTGGAACAATAAACATATAGATCACATACAGATAACCTCCAGTGAAACTGTAGGAGTAGAGAGTAGAGGCGGTTATTACGATAGTGCTGGCGCCCTACGGGACATGATGCAAAACCATATGCTCCAGCTCCTAATGTTGACAGCCATGGAACCACCTGTTAACCTAGACGATCAGTCCGTTAGGGATGAAAAGGTTAAAGTTCTGAAAGCCCTATCCCCCATGACTCCAGAGGAAGTGGCACAGAATGTTGTCAGGGGTCAGTACGGACATGGGTTTGATGGAGACCGTCCGGTAGTAGGTTATCGACAGGAGGACAGGGTAAACCCACAGTCCAACACTGAAACCTATGTGGCTATGAAAGTGATGGTAAACAACATACGATGGGCAGGTGTACCTTTTTATTTAAGAACTGGCAAGAGAATGCCCTGTAAGACCACTGAGATTGCTATCCAATTCTCAAAACCACCAGAGGTCTTATATTTTAAGGAGTTTCAGGGATTAGAGTCTAATCTGCTGGTCATAAAGATTCAGCCAAGAGAAGGTGCTTTTCTTCAGTTCAATGCAAAAAAACCTGGTGCACGGAATGAAATTATTCCTGTTGCTATGGATTTTTGTCAAAATTGTCATGTGGATGTAGCATCAGTGGACGCTTATGAGAGATTGTTGTATGATGTTTTAAGAGGGGATTCTACTCTTTTTACTAGATGGGATGAAGTGGAATACTCATGGAAATTTATTGATAGTATTGCTAAGGCCTGGGAGAATACACCTCCTAATTTTCCTAATTACGAGGCAGGAAGCTGGGGACCAGAAGAAGCTAGAATGCTAATAGAAAGAGATAATAGAATATGGAGGGATGTATGTGACTATTATTGATATATCTATGCCAATTCATATAGATATGCCAGTTTATAAGAACAGAGATGAAAAGCGGCCCAATATCCAAGTTGTTCGGGATTTTAGCCGTGGTAGTGTCTATGAAAGCAGGCTATCCATAGATATGCACACTGGGACTCACATAGATGCACCCTTGCACATGATAGAGGGAGGAGAGGACCTAAGGGTCTATCCCATTGAAAGATCAGTTTCTCCTTGTAGGGTTTTGGATTTGACCCATATAGAAGATAGTATTACTAAAGATGATTTAATAAAAAAGGAGTTTGAATCTGGGGAATTTCTACTCTTCAAGACTAAAAACTCTTGGGATGAAGAATTTAATCCCAACTTCATCTATCTGGAAAAGAGTGGTGCAGAGTATTTGGTGGAAAAGGGAGTTATAGGTGCTGGTATTGATAGTTTAGGGATAGAGCGAAATCAGCCCAATCATGAGACCCATAAAACTCTGCTGAGCAATAAGATTATGATCTTGGAAGGATTGCGGCTAAAGCATGTTGATGAAGGCTCCTACGTTCTAATTGCAGCACCTTTGAATATTCCAGGAGTAGAGGCTTCACCTGTAAGAGCATTTTTAATGGAGAGGAATACTATAAAAATATGAGAGTATTATTGACTACCCTAAATTCAAAGTTTATTCACAGCAATTTAGCTTTAAGATATTTGAAGGTTAGCTGCAAGAGTCTACCAGTTACTATTGTAATGGATGAATTTACTATAAATGATCATATGGAAGATATTTTAGGAAGCATATACAAACACAGCCCGGATATTGTAGCATTTTCCTGCTATATATGGAATATAAGGGAAACTTTAATGATAGTTGAGTCCTTAAAAAAGGTTATGCCTAACTGTATAATCATCCTTGGCGGGCCAGAGGTATCCTTTGATAGCATGACATTGATGGAGCAAAACCTGGATATAGATATTATCGTAAGGGGAGAAGGGGAGATTACCTTTCCCCTGCTAATAGAAAAAATAATCATGGACAAACCCTTGGATGATTTGGATGGGGTTACTTTTAGACTCAACGACAGAATTGTCGAAAACAGAGATAGGGAGCTAATTAAGGATTTGGACACTATTCCTTTTCCCTACGAGGATGGCTTTGAAGGACTGGAAAATCGAATAGTTTATTATGAGACAACCAGAGGTTGTCCCTTCCAATGCCAATATTGTCTTTCCTCTACTAGTCAAGGAGTTAGATATTTTTCCCTGGATAGGGTAAAAAGAGATATTAAAACCTTCATAGATGCAGGGTTGCCCCAGGTAAAGCTAGTGGACAGGACCTTTAACTGCAACCCAAAAAGGGCCAGAGTGATATTCAAAATGATTATGGATATGGGAGGAAACACTAATTTTCATTTTGAAATGTGTGGCGACCTTTTAGATGAAGAAACCCTGGATGTACTAAAGGATGCACCTCCAGGCCTTTTTCAGTTTGAGATAGGTGTTCAGTCCACCAGAGAGAAGACCTTGGACATAATAAAAAGAAAGACAGATTTCGAAAAACTTGCAAAATGGGTCAGCAAGCTTCAAGAGTTTAGAAATATCCATCTTCACCTAGATTTAATTGCTGGCTTACCTGAGGAGAACTATTTATCCTTTCAAAGGTCCTTTAATGATGTCTACCAACTAAAGCCTGACAGGCTTCAACTAGGTTTTTTGAAGCTGCTTAAAGGATCAGGTATACGAAATAATGCGAGTCATTGGGATTATAAGTTTATATCCCATCCTCCCTATGAGGTGCTAGAAAATCAGGATATTAGCTACGGAGAATTGTTAAAACTAAAGGGTGTAGAGGATTTGGTAGAGAAATATTATAATACCCATCGATTTGAAAACAGCCTTAATTATCTGGCCAATATATTTAATAAGGATTACTACAAGTTATATGATAGATTTGCCGAATACTGGGATGAAAAGGGATACAATAAAATATCCCATAGCCAAATAAGACTCTATGAAATTCTTTTAGAATTTGGTCTGGGCCTTGAGGGGGTAGAACATGACCTCTTAAAGGATTTGATAAAGCTAGACTATGTATCCCAACAAAAACCTTCTAGGTACCCTAAGGGTATAGAGGTAAAACTTTCACAAGAAGAAAAAAAGATTATTCGAAATTTCTTTAACAGCAGCGAGAATATATCCCAATATTTACCTCATCTGGCCCAATATACTCCCAGCCAAATTTCCCGTATGGCTCATATTGAGTTATTTGACTATGATGTAGCTCAAGCTTTGGACACAGGTCAAATAAGAAAAAGGCCAACTGCCATACTTTTTGATTACAATATACAAAATAAAGTGTTCAGCAAAAGTAAGATAACAAGACTAGATTCTCTACTTTAGGTAGAGAATCTTTTTTTGTATATCTTTTTCAGATTGAAAAATGTTTTTAAGGTATAGTATACTTTATTATAGACTAGCCATTTATTGGTATGAGTTTTGAAGCTGGAAAGGATGGAAAAAATGAAGAAGAAATATATGCTTATAGGGGTTATAGTAATTATTTTATCCATAGCAGGCTATGGCATATATAGCTATTATCAAATTAATAATCCTAAGGGGTTATTTGAGAATTCATCTGAGAAAAATACAATATCTAATAAAAGCAATGATGAAAATACTGGAAGCGATGCGGATGAGATAGACCCTCTTTTGAAGGATCCCTACCTGTTTAGCGATAGGGTTAATTTTTTGTTTTTAGGTCTAGATGCTAATGAGCAGAGATATAAGACTATGGGTGCTTTTCGTACGGATACCATTATGCTTATATCCATAGATTTTGATGATGAAAAAGTAGATGTTATATCTATTCCAAGGGATAGCTATGTAGAAATACCTGGAAGAAAAAATAGAGAGAAAATTAATGCTGCTTTTGTACGTGGAGGAGGATTTAAGGGTCAGGGTTTTGAAAAGACTATGGAAACAGTAAGTAAATTTTTGGGAGGAATTCCTATCAATTATTATGTAGGTGTAGACATGAACGTTGTTATTGATATTGTAGATATCATGGGTGGTGTAGATTACGATGTAGATGTAAAAGTAAGAGTGGATAATAGGGTGATAGAAGAAGGATTTCAGCGGCTGAATGGACAGCAAGTATTAGATTATGCTAGATTTCGTAAAACACGGATGGTAGATATTGACAGAGTAGGGCGTCAGCAGAAAATAGTATTAGCTATATTTAATCAACTAAAATCCACCGATCAAATACTTAAACTCCCTAGATATTATACCGCTGTTATGGAAAGAGTCCATACCAATTTAGATATAAAACAGATTGCAGGTCTAGCACTGTTTGCTGCTAAAATTGAGTTAGAAGATATCCAGTTTCATACAATCCCTGGAGAATTCTTAGATATGGACAGTATAAGCTATTGGGGTATAGATGAGTATAAGAAAAAGGAACTAATTAAGGAGATTTTCGGAGTTGAAATTGAAATTGACCAAAGAAATGACATTAGATATATAAAGAAAGAGTTGGAAGAAAAGGAAAAAGCTTATAAGGCAGCCGTAGCCCAGGGACAGGATGCAATAGATAATGGTAATCAGCTTATAGCAAACTATGAAAATATAATTAAGGATCAGGAGAGAGAGAAGATTAAGTCCTATATTTCTGAGATAAACCATGCTATAGAAGATGGAGATACTGATTATATCAATAAACTAAGCTCAGATTGTAGGCAATATGTATCCAATTTAAAATCTGTTTTAGATGAGCGAAATGAGGCTATACAAAGAGCCCAAACTGTACTAGGCCAAATTGCTGCAAAGAGGGAGGAATATAAAGGCTTTATAAATGCCCAAGAAAATGAAAATCTAAATAAGAGGATAGAAGCTGTCAATCAAGCTATAAATTCTATGGAAACTGAATCCATTAATCAGGCTATTGGCGATTTGGAAGTATACGCAGGAGAAGTTTTTAAGGCCTGTCAACAGCGCAAAGAGGCTAAAGAAAAAGAAAATAAGGCAGCGGCTGAATTGGATCAGGCAATTAAAAATGCTGATGCAGTAATAGCCGATACTGAAGCTAAGATCGGTAAATATAAGGGCATTATTAAACCTGAAGAGGAAAGTGCCCTCAGACAAAAAATAGACGCTGTCAAACAAGCTAAAAACTCTAAAGACACCCAAGCTATAAAAAAAGCTACTGAGAATTTGAAGAATTCTGGAATAGATATATTTAATAGCTGTGAGCAGCGCAAACAAGCTGGTGAAAAGGATGAAATGGATAACGAGGCAACAGAATCAATTGGAACCTCTGAATCTGAAACAAACCAGTAACTGCAAGTGCCTGTTTTTTATCAGGCACTTTTTTAATTTGAAAATTTAATCTTTGTAAATAAATAAACTAAAAAAGTATGAAAATGCAATACAAACAATAAGCAAGGTTAAAATTAGACTGTGTCCTAAATGGTAATTTATCTACATCCTAGGTGAATCTTATAAAAACTGCCTTTTTGGGTAGTGGATAATATATGAAATATATAGTATATTTA
>JAAYKZ010000278.1 GCA_012522165.1 Clostridiales bacterium | reverse complement strand
CGGCTTTATTATTTATACTCTACTCGCCTAAATCTAGGAACTGTCCGCACTGAAGAAAATGTATTCTGGTCATTTGCTCCTCACGATATTTCGGTTCTCGACTATTTAATTGGCGAAAATGCTGTTTCTATCGAAGCTAAAGGCGCTAAATTCCTTCAAAATAATATATATGACGTAACAATGGCCCAATTTACCTACCCGGGCAATGTCCATGCCCATATCTTTGTTTCATGGCTTCATCCTTTTAAAGAGCAAAGGTTGGTTGTCATAGGTAGTAAGGGAATGCTCTCTTTTGATGATTCCTCTCAAGAAAAGAATATTCTCTATTATAATAAGCGAATCGATTGGGCTAATGGTCGCCCCGTAAAGGTCGAACACCCAGATGAAATAATATTTTATGAAAAGGGTATGCCCCTGGAGGAGGAACTTAAATATTTTATTAGAAATCTAGGTAAAAGAATTGAGATAGCTGGTGGTAGAAGTGGTCATGAAGTCGTGAAAATATTGGAAGCAGTGCAAAAAAAACTGGATGATCAGAAATGAGGTGTAAACAATGGATAACTATTTTGTGCATGAAAGCAGCTATATAGATGAGGGTGTATCGATTGGTAGAGGGACCAAGATCTGGCATTTTTGCCATATTCAAAAAGGGGCTCAAATTGGTGAAAATTGTTCCTTGGGTCAAAATGTCAATATTGGAAATAACGTCAAAATTGGGAATGGGGTAAAAATCCAAAACAATGTTTCAGTATATGAGGGTGTTGAATTGGAGGACTTTGTTTTTTGTGGGCCGTCTATGGTCTTTACTAATATTTTAACTCCGCGAAGTAAATATCCTAGAAAGGGTGAAGGATACAAAAGGACCCTTGTCAAATATGGTGCGTCGATTGGCGCCAATGCAACGATTGTCTGTGGCCATACCATTGGCAAGTGGGCTATGATTGGATCCGGCGCAGTTGTTACAAAGGACGTCCCGGATTATGCTTTAATGGTTGGAGTACCGGCAAAACAAATTGGGTGGGTTTGTGAATGTGGAATACCATTGAAAGAAGGGTACAAATGTAAAGAGTGTGGCCGGGAATATAAATTATTAGATAATATGCTTACAAAAATGGACATATGAGGTTACATCGAAAGAGGAGGATAATAAAATGCAATTCCGTGATTTAAGGGCTCAATACTCACGTTACAAAGAGGAAATTGATTTGGCAGTCGAGAGTGTTATGCAAAGTACGAGTTTTATCGGCGGTAAGGAAGTTAGTGAACTCGAAGAACAGTTGGCGGAATATGTAGGAACAAAACACTGTATATCCTGCGCTAACGGAACAGATGCGTTGATGTTAGTGGTTATGGCTTGGGGTATTAAAGAGGGGGATGCCGTTTTTGTCCCGGATTTTACGTTTTTCGCAACAGGTGAAATTGTAGCTTTTCGAGGAGCGACTCCAGTATTTGTTGATGTAGATAAAGTTACTTTTAATATAGATCCTGAAAAATTGGAATTAATGATTCAAAAGACCATAAAAGAAGGGCAATTAACGCCTAAAGCGATAATTCCGGTGGATTTATTTGGACTACCCGCTAATTATCCTGAAATCGAGAAAATTGCTAAAAAATATAATCTCTTAGTATTGGAAGATGGGGCTCAAGGGTTTGGCGGTCAAATTAAGGGGAAAAAGGCATGTAGCTTTGGAGATGCGGCAATTACCTCATTTTTCCCTGCTAAACCTTTGGGGTGTTATGGTGACGGTGGTGCGATTTTTACTAATGATGATGATCTAGCCGCACTTATTAAATCCCTTAAGGTTCACGGGAAAGGCACTGACAAGTACGATAATGTTCGAATTGGTGTAAATTCAAGGTTGGATACCATTCAGGCCGCAATTCTCAAAGTGAAGTTTAAAGCATTTGTTGATCATGAACTGGAAGATGTAAATAGAATATACCATCTTTATAACGAACGGCTAAAGGATATAGTGGAAATACCGGTGATCCCTGAAGGGTATTATTCCAGTTTTGCCCAGTACACCATTAAACTGGAGAGCAAAGCGCAACGAGATGGGTTACAGGCCAAATTGAAAGAGCAGGGAATTCCGAGTATGATTTATTATAATAAGCCCATGCATAAACAGGGAGCTTTTGCGGATATGAAATTTGATGAAGATGATTATGTTGTAACCAATAATCTATGTGATACTGTGCTTTCCTTGCCTATGCATCCCTATTTAACTGGAGAAGATGTAGATAAAGTTTGTAAAGTAATAAGAGAATTTGTTTAGGGTTGTAGTAAGAAATACTATTTGCATCGATGAACTTAGCTATTTAGCCCCCTAATCCAATTGGAGAAAAAGTACGAACATACTAGTATAAAAACCAGGGGGTAGAAAGCTATGCCAGGAATTTAAGGAACAAATCTTTAGAAAATGCCAAGAAATCGGTAATGCCGCATTAGCAGCCCGGCGACATGGACTTTCCAAAAACACAGTACACAGTTGGCTTCAGGCATCAAGGAGAAATAGTTCTGTTGTTCCTTTACCCAAAAATAAAGAGCGATGACTGATGACTTATTGAAGTTGAAAACCGCCTTGAAACGCTAGGCCGGGAGAATAACCAGTTGAAAAGAATTGTAGCCGAAAAAGAACTAATGCTGGTAATCTTAAGAGAACTACACGATCGGGTAAACCCTCAGTAACCGACAAAGTTATCGTTGCAAAAAGGTGGATTAAGAAAGGCTACCATATAAATCCGGTCCTCGGCATTGTCGGCGTCATCTACCTTTTATGAGAATATTAACTAAAAAACTGACGAAAGAAGAAAAGCTAGGTAAAGCAATCGTTAGACTCTAAACAACAGTTTTCTTATAAAGGTTCCCTCGATTTACGGGACGCTCAGTTAAGGGGTAGAATAATTATAAGGAGCTGAGTGTAAATAGAAAAAAGCGAAAAGTAAATTCTAAGGATTTTAAAGAACAAGCGGTTCTTCTTAACAGAGTTCTCCGAGAAACCGGTTAGAGAGATTGAACAAGACCTGGAATCTCCGAAAACATGCTCTGGCGATGGAAACGGGAACTACGGGAATCCGGCGATAAAAGTTTTCCAGGCCGAGGGAATCTTCGACCAGGAACTGATTAGAAAAAAAATTACGCAAGCTTGAACAAGAATTACATACCGTAAAGATGGAGCGTGATATCTTAAAAAAAGCGGTGGCCATCTTCTCACAACCCCAGAAGTAAAATATCAAATTATACGCGAGATTGCTGTAAAATACAGCATTGGGGAGATGTGCCGCTTTTTAAAAGTCTCGCGTAGTGGGTATTATGATTGGTTGAGCCGCGGTGAAAGTCTCCGTAGTAAATGCAATCAAGAGTTAGCTATAACGATCAAGAAGTTCTTTTACCAGTATAAAGAGCGGTATGGTAGCCCTCGTATATATAATGAGCTGCAAAAACAAGGATTTAACTGTGGTAAAACCAAGGTTGAAGTTCTCATGCGTCAGATGGGATTAAGAGCCCGGGAAAAACCTAAATTTAAAATAACAACTGACTCAAAACATAATTGTCCAATTGCGCCGAACCTTTTGAACCGTAATTTTCAAGTAGATGCTCCAAACCAAGTATGGGTCTCCGATATTACATATATTAGAACCATGGAAGGTTGGATTTACTTGGCAATCGTCATGGATTTATACTCTAGAAAAATTGTTGGTTGGGCGATGTCGAATTCGTTAAGCTCCTCAATAGCTATTGATGCATTACAGATGGCGATTCGTAACCGGCCGCCTCGAAAAGCTCTTATCCATCATTCTGATCGGGGTATTCAATATGCCTGTAATTTTTAACAGAAGACTTATACAACGCAATCATCTTGTCTGTTCTATGAGTCGTAAGGGTAATTGTTGGGACAACTCTCCAGCTGAAAGCTTTTTCAGCACACCAAAGATTAAATGTATTAATGATAGGATTTTTCTGACCAGGGTGCAGGCTAAGCAGGTAATATTCGAATACATTGAAATTGATTACAACCGTAAACGTTCTCATTCGTCAATTGGGTATTTGTCCCCGGAAAACTTCGAAAAACTTAGATTAAGTGCTTAATCTGGCGTCTGTTCTACTGAGGGAAGCCCATATACCCTGAATGGCAAGTAAATTCTTAATGAACAAATCCAGGAATGAACATGTGAGTTAGTTTGTGGCGATGGTTTTCCTTATGGTTATAAAAAGCTTGCTGCGGCTTTTGTCGATGATTATGCTTTTATCATCAATCATAAAAAGTTTTACCGCTTATGCAAGGAGTTAAACATTCTTAAACCCCAAAGGGTCTGTCGGCCTAAACATCCAACGTCTAGCCAATGGACTGAAGTAACCGGACCTAATCAGCTCTGGGAAATGGACATAAAATATGGTTACATACATCGAGAAAAAAATTCTTTTTCCAGCTATATTTACTTAGGGTTTCCTGAAAAAGTCCCAAACCCTTATAAAATCTGATAAATAACCCATTTTAAGACAAGGGAAGTGCAAGGAAAACGAGAAATATTCTATAAAATCCTTGCATTTGGAGTGACTGGTATG
>JAAYKZ010000277.1 GCA_012522165.1 Clostridiales bacterium | reverse complement strand
TTGTTCCGCCTATATATAATAATTCTGAGTGTGTTAGACCCATTCAATTTCCATACCACCATCTGCAATATAGAAATAGATTAGTATATTCACATATTTTCAGATTTACTTATGCAGCTCTTATGTTTACTTGTTGTTTTTTCTATTTAAATATGACAGGAAATAATATATCAATAATTTCCCTTTCTCTTGGAGGTAATAGCCCCCCTATATACGCTACAAAAGTTAATCCGCCTAATTCTGTATTGTCTATTCTGTACAGATATAGAAATATTTATGTATTAAGTTAAATTATTTATTTTAGGAGGAATTGAGTATGAGTTGGGCTATTTTTGGAATTCTAGTCTCATTAGTATCTTTTGGCGTTGCAGCATATTTTTACTATTGGGTAAAATCTTTACCTACTGCAGAAGGATCAATATCTGAGATAGGAAATCTCATTCGAAAAGGCGCCTTTACCTTTTTATCTAGAGAATACCGCATTTTATCTATCTTTGTCGGTGTAGTATCCATTTTGATGCTCATATTTTTCCCTCAACCATTATGGAAAGGTAATATCTTAACTAATCTAGGTATGGTAATTGCTTATATCCTTGGTTCCGTATTTTCGGGCTTGGCTGGATACATTGGAATCAGTATAGCAACTATAGCAAATGTCAAAGCTGCTTCTGCAGCACGCGAAGGTTTAGCACCTTCTTTTATGGCTGGCTTCCGTGGCGGGGCTGTTATGGGAATGGCTGTTGTAGGGACATCGCTTTTTGGTGCATCTATATTATATATTTTCACCAATGATCCTAATATTGTTTTAGCCTTTAGCTTTGGAGCAAGTTCACTAGCTTTATTTGCTAAAGCTGGTGGTGGTATTTATACCAAAACTGCTGATATTGCTGCAGATCTAATAGGAAAAGTAGAATTGGAAATTCCAGAAGATGATCCAAGAAATCCCGCTGTTATTGCAGATAATGTTGGAGATAATGTGGGAGATGTTGCTGGTATGGGCGCTGATTTATTTGATTCTAATATTGCAGCTATTGCCGCAGCCATTGTCATAGCACTTCCTTTAGGACAAATAGATCTACTGTTTTGCTTTGCTTCACTAGGGCTATTAGCGTCAATTATTGGCGTCCTATTCTCAAAGGTTGGAGAAAATGGTGATCCCAATGCGGCCCTAAACAGAGGTACTTATATTACCTGTGGTATTTTCACTGTTTTTACGTTAGCAGCGACCTTGATATTCAATCTAGAATTTCGTTTATGGGTTGCTACTATAGTAGGCATGGTTGTAGGGGTAATTATTGGACTTACTAGTGATTATTTCACAGGAGATGACAAAAAGCCTGTAAAGTATGTGGCAGAAGCAAGTAAAAGTGGCCCTGCCTTTACCATACTATCAGGTATATCTTATGGTCTTCTGAGTTCTTTGCCATCACTAGCAGGTATTGGTGCAGCTTCGCTTCTTGCTTATAAAATATGTGAACCTCTTGGAGAAGGTTATCCTGTAATGGGTATTTCTATGGCAGCTATTGGTATGCTATCCATAGTAGGTATGATTATGTCAAATGACGCATACGGGCCCATTGTGGATAATGCACGTGGATTAGCAGAAATGTGTGGTTTAGGTGATCAAGTTCTGGAGATAACTGATCAGCTGGATGCAGCAGGAAATACTTCAAAGGCTATTACCAAGGGTTTTGCTATTGGTGCTGCAGGTCTTACTGTTATAGCCTTGCTAGCTGCTTTCCGTGAGATTGTGTTTGAATATACTGGTGAATTAGTTTCCTTTGATTTGATGGATCCCCTTGTACTATTTGGTGCTTTGATAGGAACAGTAGTCCCCGCAGTTTTCTCAGCTATGTTGATGATGGGTGTTAATAGGAATTCACAATTAATGGTGGATGAGATTCATCGTCAGTTTGATACTATTGAAGGTCTTCGTGAAGGTAAAGAAGGGGTACAGCCTGAATATGAGAAATGTATTGATATAGCAACAGTTGGCGCTATAAAAGAGCTTATTCCTGCCGGTCTCACTTCTATTATAATTACTCTTATTATTGGATTTGTCGGCGGAGTAAAAGCCATTGGAGGTTTCTTATCTGGAAATATTTTGTCTGGGCTATTATTAGCTATGCTAATGAGTAACGCTGGTGGACTATGGGATAACGCAAAAAAATATATTGAAGCTGGCAACTGTGGAGGCAAGGGTTCAGACGCTCATAAAGCAGCTGTTATAGGGGATACAGTAGGCGACCCATTTAAGGATACCGCAGGCCCATCCATCAATACCCAAATAACTGTTGTATCACTGGTTTCATCTCTAGCAGCCGTGCTATTCATAACTTATTCTCTATTTTAGACTTAAGTTATAAAAATGAGATAAGATAAACATGATTTAACCTATTCTGATAGTTGTAAGTTATGACTATATTCACAATAATGAGCTATTGATGAGGGAATCGTCAATAGCTCATTATAATATAATTTATAAAAAGTCTAGCACAAGAAGATTATTTATAAGTTTCTTGGCAGTATTACTGTTATCTCTGTTCCTCTATTTTCTTCACTTTCAAGCTCTATTCTACCATTATGATAGCCTACTATATGCTTTACTATAGAAAGGCCTAGACCTGTGCTCTTGGTCTTTCTTGATCTACTTTTATCTACAGTATAAAATCGTTCAAAAATCCTATCTTGATCCTCCTTGGGAATACCTATCCCAGTATCGGAAACCTTTATATAACAGTGCTCTTTATCTTTTTTGATATCTACATTTACTTTTCCTAAAGGCTTTGTATATTTGATACCGTTGTCAATGAGATTATATAATAACTCCTCTATCATTGTTTGGTTGGCATTTATTATAGTCTTATTACCATATATACTTACATCAATGTTTTTATCTAATGCTACAATTGATAGTCTTTTTACTATATCTTTTGCAATAGAATATATATCAATTGGAGAATATTCTTTTACCTGTTTTTCTTCTATTTTTGAAAGCCTCATTATAGAATCTATTAGAAACAGTAGCCTTGTTCCTTCTTCTCTTATAATTCTAGAGAATCTTTTTATATCTTCTTGTTTTGCCATACCAGTTTCTATCATTTCTGCATAACCATTTATGATGGTCAAAGGTGTCTTTAGTTCATGGGATACATTACTGGAAAACTCTCTTCTTGCCATCTCTAGTTTATATTTTTCTGTATAATCTACTAATAAAATAAGTGCGCCTTGGATGGCTTCTTCGCTCATTATCGGATTAATTAAGATATTAAGATATTTGTCAGATAACTTAATGGTGATATCCTTGCTCTCAATTATATTAATACAATCATGAAGAGCTTGATTTATTTCTAGATTCCTACATAGCCTTATAAAGCTGTTGTTTGTGTAGGATATGGTTTCTATACCTCCAAGTATCCTTATGCTACTTGGATTGGCTAATAATATTTTTTTATCTTTATCTACTATAATCAAACCCTCATTCATATTAGATGTATCAGTTTCTAAGGTATCTGCTCTTTCCTTAAGGGCTCTTATATATGCATTTATTTTTTGATTCTGTTTGGATACAGCCTGTATAAAAGGAAGCAATTCGTCATAGGTGTTAATGTCACGAGGTTCTTTTCCGCTTATTATACTTTCTATATTTAATGTAGTCTCTTCTATAGGTCTTAGAATTTTCCTTGTAAGTGTAGGTGCTATAATAAAAGAAATGATTACTATTGAAAGTATAATAAAAATTATTCCGGGTATCATTTTCATAAATACTGATATCATGCTATCAAAATCACGGGAAATTCTTAATATTAAATTGTTAGGGAGTAGAATAGCATAATAATAAGTATTTCTTTGTATAGTAGTTGAATACCTAATAGATTCTCCATGACCTTTTTCTAAAGCCTCTTGTATTTCTTCTCTTCCAATATGATTTTCTAAATATGTTGGATCTGTTGTGGAATCAAAAATAACTCTTCCATTGTTTTCGACTACTGTAATTCTATAACCAAGATTTTCTATGTTGGTTATACTTTCAAAATCTTTAAATTCCATAGTTTCTAAAATATTGACCATTATATGAGAATAGTCTCTTAGAGATTGCTTCTGTTCTGTTATGTAAAAATTATAAAAGATCATAACCAGCAATATGCCAACACACAAAACTGCTATAGATGCTAGAAGGAACAAGTTTAAATATATTCTTTTTTTCAAGTGTCCTCCCCTACCTTATAGCCTACATTTCTAACTGTTTTTATGATCCTGCCACTTTTGCCTAATTTTTGCCGTAATGACCTAATATGAACGTCCACTGTGCGACTTTCGCCTTCAAAATCATATCCCCAAACATGATTCATAATGCTATTACGGGTTAGGACTATTCCCTGATTGTTCAATAGATAATATAATAGCTCAAATTCTTTATAGGTTAATCGAACAGGTTCACCATTAACTTTAACTATTCTTTTTTCATAATCTAAAACTATATCCTTGTAACTAATATCTGTTGTAGATGGCGTTAAGGAAGCGGTTCTTCTAAATAAGGCTCTTACTCGTGAAATAAGTTCCATAACACCAAAAGGTTTTGTAATGTAGTCATCTGCTCCTAAATCTAAACCCTTGACTTTGTCAAATTCAGAGGTTTTTGCTGAAATTATAATTATAGGAATATCTTTAGTTTTGGGATTCTTTCTTATTCTTTCTAGGATTTGCAATCCATCTTCACCAGGTAGCATTATATCAAGTAAAATTAAATCAGGAGTCGAAACACTCAGAGCATTGGAAAATTCATTACCATCCTCGAAACCAACAGCCTCAAAACCACTGGATCTTAATGCGTAGACAATTAACTCTCTAATATTCTCATCATCTTCCACACAATAAATCCTATACATGGCATTAATCCTGTATCTTCCTCTCCCCTGCATGCTCTCCAGTGATTGAAAAGACTACCCATTCAGCAATATTTTGTGCATGATCTCCAATGCGCTCAAAGTATTTGGCTATCATTAATAAATCTATGGATTGCTCGCCAAAATCCACATCTTCTCTTATTAACGTTATTAATTCATCTTTGATAGTAACAAAAAGATTATCTACAACATCATCATATTCAATTACTTGATTTGCTAACTCTATATCGCTGTTTACGAAGGCATCAATACTTTCTTTAACCATCTTTATGGTTGCCTCAGCCATTTTAGGTAAATAAATTAAATCCCTTTTAAAATTTTGTTTAGATAAGGTTAAAAGTATCTCACCAATATCCTGTGCTTGATCACCTATTCTTTCCAAATCTGTGATCATTTTTAATATGGATGATATTAACCTCAAATCCCTAGCAACTGGATGCTGCTGTAATATCAATCTAAGACATCTGGCTTCAATATTATTTTCCATATTATCTATTTCTTTATCAGCTTCTATTACTTCCTTTGCTAATTCTACATCCTTATGGATTAGGGCTTGGGTTACATTTTCAATAGATTTTTCTACAAGGCTTGCCATTTCAATTAGTTCATTGTTGAGCAAATCCAATTCTTTATCAAACCTGCTTCTCACTATACTCACCTTCCTTATTAAATCAAGAATTTATTAACCAAATCTACCTGTTATATAATCTTCGGTACGTTGATCCTTGGGTGTTGAGAAAAGAATTTCGGTATCCTCATACTCAATTAGCTCTCCTAAAAGAAAGAATGCTGTTTTGTCTGATACTCTAGTTGCTTGTTGCATATTATGAGTTACGATTACTATGGTATAATCTTTCTTTAATGTTTGTATTACTTCTTCAATTTTTAAGGTAGAAATAGGATCTAATGCACTAGTGGGCTCATCCATTAAAAGTACCTCTGGATTTACTGCCAGGGCTCTTGCAATACAAATTCTCTGCTGTTGTCCGCCAGAAAGCTGCAAAGCATTTTTGTTCAAATTGTCCTTAACTTCGTCCCATATAGCACCAAGTCTTAGGCTTCTTTCCACAATTTCATCCAGTTTTCGTTTTGACCTGATTCCATGGGTCCTTGGCCCATATGCAACGTTGTCATATATGCTCATGGGAAAGGGATTTGGTTTTTGAAAAACCATGCCAACCCGTTTTCTTAGCATATTTACATCTATGTTACCATAGATATCTTCATTATCCAACAATACTTTTCCAGTGATCCTACATCCTTCAACTAAATCGTTCATTCTATTCAAAGTCTTTAATAGAGTAGATTTTCCGCAACCGGAAGGACCTATAAAGGCTGTTATCTTATTCTGCTGTGTACTCATATTAATGTTTTTCAGTGCTTGAAAATCATTATAATATAAATTTAAATTTTCGATTTTTATCTTATCCATCTATATTCCCCTTTGTTAACTTTTTAGATATAGTGGTAGATAAAGCATTAATGCCTATTACTACAATTAATAACACTACTGCTGTTGCATAGGCTTGGTTAGTATATAATCCCTCGCTTGATAAAACATACATGTGTATAGCAAGGGTTCTGCCTGATGCAAATAAGTTTTCTGGTATCTTGGCCACTGTACCAGCTGTGTAAATAAGTGCTGCTGTCTCACCAACTATCCTGCCTATAGACAGGATTATTCCAGCTAGTATTCCAGGCATTGCAGAAGGTAGTACTATTCTAAATATAGTTCGAAGCTTACCTGCACCTAATCCATAACTGGCTTCTCTAAGCAAATTTGGCACTGTCAATAGTGCTTCTTCTGTCGATCTTATTATTAAAGGCAAAATCATTATTGCCAAGGTAAAAGCACCAGCAATTATTGAGAAGCTCCAACCTAAAGCTGTTACAAAAAACAATAAGCCAAATAGCCCATATACAATAGATGGTATACCCGACAGGGTTTCCGTTGTAATCCGAATTATCTCAACTAATTTGTTACCACTTCGCGCATACTCCACCAGATAAAATCCTGTAAATATTCCAATAGGAGCCGAAATCAAAAGAGCCAGAACTGTCATTATAATAGTGGTTATTATTGCTGGTAGTAACGATACATTTTCTGTAGTGTATTCTAATGCAAATAATGAGGGTTTTAGATAAGGGATACCTCTAACTAAAATATATACTATTATAAAGAACAGTACTCCAAAAGTGATAATAGCTGAGAATTTTATCGTGTATCTAATTAATCTACTTAACCTACTTAACCTACTTAACCTGTTCATCTATGCCATCCTCCTTTTTACTACGGAGAATATACCATTTATGAGCAAAATGAATACAAATAGAACAACACCTGTTCCTATGAGTGCACCTCTATGTAATTCTGCAGCATAACCCATCTCAATTACTATATTGGCTGTTAAAGTACGTATACCCTTAGTTAACCCTGCTGGCATACGAGCTTGATTACCTGCCACCATTACAACAGCTATTGTTTCACCTATGGCTCTACCTATACCAAGAATAATAGAGGCTATTATGCCTGATTTAGCAGCAGGAACTACTGCAAAGATAGTAGAGTATTCATGGGTTGCGCCAAGTGCCACTGAGCCTTCGTAATAGCTTCGTGGTACCGCTCTAATAGCTGCCTCCGATAAACTTATAATAGTTGGTAGTATCATAACTCCTAAAAGAAATGATGCAGTTATTATGCTATATCCATTACCACCAAAAATATTCTTGGATAATGGCACTAATACCACAAGTCCAAAGAATCCATAAACAATGGAAGGAATACCTGCCATAAGATTTACAGCAGGTTTTAAAAAATTATATAGTTTTTTTGGACAGAATTTGGCTAGATAAATGGCAGTCAGTACGCCAATGGGAACACCAATGATTATAGCGCCAGCTGTTACATATAGGGAACCAAGTATCATGGGAAATATTCCAAAGGATGGAGGGACATTGCTGGGAGACCAGTCTTTCCCTAGTAGGAATTTAAAAACGCCTATCTCTGCAATGGCAGGAAAACCATTGACAAATATGAAGAAGCAAATAAGAATTACTGAAATAATTGAAACACAAGCGGATATAAAGAATACAATTTCCATTAACTTTTCTAAGAATTTTGATTTCATATTTATCCCTACCTTATTCACTTATTTCGCTCCAGGTTAGGATTTCTCCAATATATATTTTTTTTACCTCTTCAACAGATAAATCATTAATGGGATTTTCGGGATTTACAATCACTGCTATACCGTCTATAGCTATGGCTAGGTCATATAGTTCTGCTTTTTCACTTTCTTTTAATTCTCTGGAAGCCATTCCAATATCTGCAGTACCATCTATAACTGCCTGCATTCCTGCTGATGAATCACTTTGCTGGACTTCAATAGATGCATTAGGATTTATTTCTAAATATGCTTCTCTTAATTTTTCCATTACAGGTGTAACTGAGGAAGAACCAGCTACTACAATTTTACCCGATGACTTTGTTCCGTTGTATGGATTAGCATTATCATGGATACTTATATAAGATTCTGCAACCACCTCTTGCCCCTCTTTGCTCATTATAAAATCAATAAAGTCTTGGGCTAATTCGCTTATTTCATCTTTGGTGGCTATATTAAAAGGTCTCGCAAGTTTATAATCTCCAGACTTAATATTTTCCGTTTTAGGTGCTACTCCATCAATCTTCAATGCTTTAACGGTATCATTTAGGGAACCTGTGGACACATATCCTATAGCATA
>JAAYKZ010000276.1 GCA_012522165.1 Clostridiales bacterium | reverse complement strand
GTATAGTCGAGAGTATTGGTCAACCTCTATATAGGTAACCCAAGGTAACCAATGATAGTGGCTTGAAAATACCTGGTCAGCAAATCTGCCGCCTTCATGGGACAAACCTGGTAGTGCATATCCAAAACTACCGTCCACATCATTGGCCTGTCGAGTATTATCATGAATAAATTTGGCAAAATCTAAATAATGCTCATCACCGGTGATGACATACAATCTGTAGTAGATATATGAGCAAGCTGCCATATACATATCACCACCGCCTCCTCCTATGGTGACGGGGCTTTGTCCGCTGAAGGAATTCTTAGTAAATGGATGATTTGGCCAAGGTACTTCCATCGGGAATGACCATACATATGTCCAGGTTTCGGTATAATCCGCAGCAGCAATCAATGCTTCTAGCCACTTTTCTTCTCCGGTCAAATCATATAAAGCTAAGAAACCAAACATTGCATAAATACCTGACTCATTATCCATTACATCGGCATTATCGCAGGTAGAACCACGGTACTCCATTTTCTTATAGGTATTATTATAAGCCCATTCTCCAGCCTTGAGTGCTGCCTGTTTATACTTTTCATCACCAGTTACCAGATAAAATTGGATCAAGAATCGTACAATACTAATGGTATTGGCCTTGGAATCCATTCGCATAGAACCGTCATCTTTATTATAGGCACGATAATAACTACCATCCTCATTTTGAATACGAACCAGCCAGTCCGCTGCCTTTCGACAGAACTCTAACCATTCAGGACGGTCATCACCTTTTTTCTTCATATATACATAAGCATCTAAAATATTTTCAAGGCCGTCGGCAATCATTCTGGTCCAGAAGGGCATAGGTTCAAAATCTTCAATAGTAGGATTGTAGCATACATTGGGTGCCCCAATGTCAGTCATAGCAGTTCTTACCCAGAAATCAATTATGTTTACACCTTTTTCATATGACTCAGGTCTATTTTCCTTATCACCATATCGAATTAACTGGTAGCCGATACCTGGTTGTTGACCTACAAAACCGAACTGGAAGGATACACTGGATACATCCAACTGAGGTAACTGGCAGGAGAAGGGCAGTCCCCAAGAATCTCCATATTGTTTGGTAAGCTTGGTTAGTGACTCCATGCAGTTGCGATACTGGAGTTCATGATCAACTTCAAAATAAGGTTCTCTTAATCTATCATATACAGTTCTCCAGGCATCACGCATCATAGAGTAATAATCATCATATTGACCAAAGTTTATAGCAATAGCAAAACTATGGGAGAATCCCTCCTCCATTGGATGGAAGGTCCTAGTCAAGGTTTTTGTATCATAGTCGTAATCAACGTTATATCTCTTGGTCCTTGGCAATTCACCGTCTGTGCCTGGATATACATAATCAATAGTGAGACCATCACGGACTGTATCAATTTCTTTACGCAATGGGAAGCCGTAATATAGATAATTTAATGTTTTGTTTTCAGGTTTACTAACCCCTATTGCTCCTATAGTAAATTTAGGATCTACAATATGTTCAGAACGTACAAAATTGAGATCTCTCATGGTGATATCAGCAGCCCAACGTGAAAACATGACCATCTCACCAGATGCCCTGTTTTGTACAGCAAACAGCGGTAAAGTATACATTACTTCATTTCGCCAGAAATATTCACAATCTAGATCGTAACCAACCACATGGGGAGCAGCGTATTCATTTTGTCGATACCAATTAGCCGGTGCGAAATAATCATAGTCACGCATATTATCGGAAGCAGCAAGTACTAATGCGAATTTAGAAGCAAAACCAAAATCATCTACTTTTTTAAGGACTTTTACAGTCCGGCTAACCTTAAAGCCAGAGCCCGAAGTTTCATATATATCAGTGAAAGCTAACTCAGACCCTGCAGGAGATTTTAATACCCCTTTTGCTACAATTCGTCCCTCTTCTTCACAAATATCATCATATGCTTTGTCATAAAACTCGGTAATTGACAAGGCTGTTTTTATAAAAGCATACATGGGACGTTTGTTGTAGTATAGCAGTGAGCCATCTTTTAAAACCTGGATACCACCATTTTCAAACCGTATAGCATATTTTCCTGAGCGAATTTCCATATTACTTCCTCCCAAATCTATATATTTTCTATAACATTACACGATTTAGTTATGCTTCCATTGCTACTAACTTTCGTGTATTTTTTTCATCTCAATAGTAGGAAAGCACGATATACTGGAATTTTGTTTATTAGGTGTAATCGTCTTTTTTAAACATTGTTTTTTATTTAACATTATCTAATATCTGTATAAACAATTATAAGACTCAGACTAAAGAAAAAATATTAAGGCGCAAGAAGGTATAACCCTTCGCCATCCATTGCGCCTTCATTAAGCCTTTACAGCACCTATCATTATACCTTTTACAAAATATTTCTGTAGGAACGGGAAAAAGCACATAACTGGAACCATTACCACCATAATCGTAGCACTTTGAATTCCTTCCGTAAATCTAGGAATACGCGGTCCTGCTATTGATAAGGAGTCCATTATAGATGAATCCATAACAATATTCCTGAGTACAAGCTGCAATGGTATTAAATCTTTCCGTCTTAGGAAAATCATGGCATTAAACCATTCATTCCATCTATCTACAGAATAGAAAAGTAAAACAGTTGCAAGTATTGGTTTTGATATGGGCAGAATTATTCTAAATAGAATACGCCACTCTCCCGCACCATCTATTTTTGCTGATTCTACCAGAGCTTCAGGTAATGAGAGCATATATGTTCTCATTATTATAAAGTAAAAGGTGTTAACACCATATGCAAGTATTACTGACCAAAGAGTATTAGCAATCCCTAGTTCAAGCATCAATAGATATAAGGGTACAATACCGCCATTGAACAGCATTGTGAACAAAATAGCATAAAACATAAACTTTGCTCCTGGATAATTGGTGCGACTTAAGCCATAAGCTAAGCTAGTTGTTAAAAACATATTTAGTGGTACACCTATCAGGAGTATCAATGAAGTTGTTTTATAACCAATAACGATACGTGGATCCTGGAATAGTCTGTAATAATTATCTATGGTTGGTCTCTTTGGGATTAATAGTAGCGTACTCTCCAAGGCCTCCTTTTGGGTTGCAAAGGATGTGGCTATAACGCTAATAAAGGGAACAACAATTATAATTGCAAAAACAAGTAGTATAAGCAAAAATATAGCGTCTAAAAACTCAAATCTGTGACGGCTATAATTTTTTCTTTTCTTTGCTATTTCCATAACTTTCAACTCCTTCT
Organism: Clostridiales bacterium; assembly: GCA_012522165.1. GTDB lineage: Bacteria > Bacillota > Clostridia > Caldicoprobacterales > UBA3941 > JAAYGY01. The sequence continues at coordinate 3,131 of JAAYKZ010000276.1, read as the reverse complement.
TTTTATCAGCCTAACAACCCTGTTCCATCTACACGTCTGATGATACGATCAGCAGTTAATAACAGCAGCAGATTAATTACTGACCTGAAAAGAGATACTGCACTAGAAAAGGAAAAGTCAACAGAACCACTAAAAGTAATTCTATAGATATACATATCAAGAATTTCTGCTACTTTTATAGTGGCAGGGTTGCTCAGATTAAATATCTGATCAAAACCACCTGACATAAGGTTACCTACAGCTAAAATAAAAAGAACAACTATAGTGGATTTGATACCAGGTAGAGTAATATGCCATATACGCTGTAGTCTGGATGCTCCATCAATCTCGGCTGCTTCATATTGTTCAACGTCTATTCCTGATATAGCTGCCATATAAATAATTGCACTCCATCCAGCACTTTTCCATGCATCAGTTATAAAAACAAGGGGACGGAAATAAGCTGGAGTTCCCAAGAAACTTATAGGCTCAATATTAAACAGCGCCACTAGAAGCGAATTAACTAATCCTTTTTGTCCAAGGATATTTAGCATAACACTGGCAACGATAACCCATGAAAGAAAATGGGGGAAGGTATAAATTGATTGAAGAATCTTTTTAGTTCGGTTCAAGCGCACTTCATTTATAATAAGCGCTAGTAAAATAGGAAAAGGAAATACAAATATTAACCTACCCACATTAATAATTAGAGTTGTAAATATAGATTGTACAAATGCAGGATCTTGGAATACGTTTCTAAAATTATACAATCCGATCCATGGGCTACCGAATATCCCTAGCTTAGCTATAAACTTCTTAAATGCCAAGCTTAAACCATAAATCGGGATATAAGCAAAAATCGCATACCATATCAGACCAGGCAGGACTAATATATATCTTTCCCTATTCTTATAGATGTTAACCCAAGTACGCGCAATTCGACTTTTGAAGTCGGGTTTATCCATATAACCTGAGGCTTGGCTCATCATTTTCATTCCTTTCATGTCTAAATATTGTTATTGCCAAGGACAGGAAACCTGCCCCTGGCAATAAGTGTAAATCTCATAGACCGATTGTTACTGACACTATTTGCTGTTTAGTTCGTCTAGCACTGGTTGAATAATGGACATCTGGGATTCAATCCATTGATTATAGAGTTCAACCAAGTGATCTTCGCTAGTCGCGGTTGTGATCAAATTAGCATATTCAGTAGGATAATCAATACTTCTAGCCCTACGCATATTTTCAGTACCATGTGTCCATACAGTCCAGTCAACCTTTGTAAAGGTTTCAGGAGTTGACAGATCGTAACGATTCTTATAGAGAGCTTTAGACTCTTCACGGTACTTTTCAGGTATGTTGGGGTTATCAAAGGCAAGGTCATCCCACAGGATAACAGAGCCTACTACGTGACCCAAGCTTGGATATTTAGCCTCTCCTGGAGGTCCTACTAATAGTACATCTTCATCCAACAGAGAAATAATATTACCGTTTTCATCTCGATCCCAGTCTACTCCTTTTAGACCCATGGCTGTTTGTACATATCCGTCTTCACTGCACTGGAATTCCATTACATCCATCCAACGCTCAAAGACTTTATCTTCAACGCTTGGGCTAAAGATTATTGCTCCCCAGAAGTTGATCAGATCTCTTTGATGATAGTTTCCGTCTGTTCCTAATAGTGTAGCATATTTCATGTCATCGGGGTCATTACCTGTATCATTCATGAAAGTTTCGCGATTATTCCAAACGTCAGCTGTTTGTCCGCCAAGATATGAAACACCAGCTATTCCTAAGGTTTGGAATTTCTCCAAATCCTGCTCATGTTGCAATAGATAGAATTCAGGATCTAAGAGACCTTCTTTGTATGCTTGATACCATAATTTTAGTCCTTCAAGGGTTTGTTCAGCTGTAGCACCCCATACATATTGTCCACTCTCATCCTTATAGAAAGTATTCCAATGTGTGCTATTAGCTTCTAGGAAAAATCTCGCAGCGTTTCCAGCTGTCATAGAGATTGGAATAAGGTTGCTACCTAGATTATCGGGATCCTGTTCTTTAATAAGGCGTGCAATTTCTAATACCTCTGGTATGGTGTAATGATCCTTAACTTCTTTACCCACAGCTTTGATCCAGTCTGTTCTTACATATAGAGACCAGTGGTCAGCAAGAGGATCACCAGGTAGGTTGTAGAAGAACCTTGCACGAGGGATAAAGTATGTGCCTTCAAAAAGTTCTTCAAGCATAGGTCCAAGGGTGGTAACTCCATATACCTCTGCTACTTTGGGCCATCTTGTCTTCCAGTCATCGGGTAAGCGCTTAATTAGCCCTTGCTCAACGAAATTAACAGCATCAGCGTGAGTTCCTTCTCCATAGTTGTAAATGGCTACATCGGGCATGTTCTGTGCCATAATCCAGGTGCTGAGCATGCTGTGCCATTCGCCCCATGGAATGTTTGTGGTTTCAAACACATAGTTGAACTTTTCGCTCATCCATTTTACATAGTCGTCACCTTCAGTAAAGTCAAATCCCTCAACAACTTGAGGACATGCATAGGTGATGGTGACCTTTTCTTCATACTTCTTCTCTGCTGATTCATTCTCGGAGGATTCGTTATTGTTAGTAGCCTGGTTATTCTGAGTATCTGGAGCCTCCGTTTGGTCATTAGATGAGTCTTTGCCTCCACATGCAACTAGTCCTAATACTAGAACAGCTGCAAGGAGAAGACAAATGAAACGTTTTACATTTTTCATTTGGTTATTCCCCCCAAATTTTTTTTATACTCCATTGCATCAACATATCATGCACTTTAATTGTTCCATATTGCCGCTGTGGGATTTAGGAGTTGCAAATATGGAACAACAATCTTAGTAAATATATAAGATTATGAAAGTGCAATTATGCATTATATTTTGATAGATTATAATATTGTTTATAATTTATCAAAGTTAAAGATAATACTATAATGCATAAGCTGTTTAAGAAACAGTTGATACAATGGAATCTTTTTATGCTATTAGCATAAAAATTGTTGCATTCATATGTATATTATAAACAAAGCAATAGTGTTTGTCAAGCTGTGCTAAAATGTTTTTTCATAAAACTCTAGAGAAGTCAAACATATGTGACACGACCTCTGAAAAATTTTCTCT
>JAAYKZ010000275.1 GCA_012522165.1 Clostridiales bacterium | reverse complement strand
CCTCTACTCTCATGCTATCTGCTGTAAAGGAAGTTAGTACAACTTCTACATCAGCCCTCCCATATTCTGAAATAACAAAAGTATTCCTATAAGTAGCAATATAATTCCACATAGGCTGTACAAGGTCTGATTCCATTGTTTGCTGAATCCCTTGACTTGCTAATATAAATGTGGGGTTAATGATAAAGCAGATAACAAAGATGACCAAAAGCATAATTGTTTTTTTCTAAACACAAAAATCACCTCTCCTTTTGCTCTTCATATAATTAAACAATATAGAGAGGTGATTTGTTACACTTTTTTAGAAAATTTTATTATATTTTTCATTTTTTTATACTTTCAGCCATTTTTATTAGTTCATTTTCATTTAAGGTACCCATCAACGTGAATGTCATTTCACTTTCATGCCATACTAAGCCAGTCATTTGATTTTTATTTATAATAAAAGCTTCAATGCCATTGATAATTACTCTATTAGATTCAGCATTCTCAGTATCTATTCTTAAAATAGATTGTCCTTCCTTACATTGTTCAAAAAATATGGTATCTCCTGTATCATTAACATATTGTATAGCCGTAATATACTTAAAACTCTGAACATCCATGATCTTGTAGCCTTCTGGTATATAGGAAGGCATATAGATATGGCTTGAATCATCTGTTACCTCATCATTTTCTTCTAAGCCCACACTAGTTAACTTATCTTGCACTTCTACAACAAAATTAAAAATTTTCATTCTAAAAGCTTCCACACTAACTGCTAGAATAGACATACCTAGTATTGTAATAAAAAGAAACACTGCAACTTTGGTAAATATTTTTCTTCCAGTCTTCCACATTTCTTTTCTTTTGTTTCTTTTTTTATAGCTGGAAATTAGTTTCTTCATCTTTTCGTCCAATTCAGTAGGATAATATACATTATCCATGTTATACTCATTTATTTCATTAGCTATATTTTCTACGTGGCAAGCTGCTCCATATTCTAACATTGTCTCTATGATTTTTTCATTTGCTTTATGTCTTTGTGTTAACAAACTGCTCATCCACTTCACCCCCCTTTTCTTCTAATAGCAGCTTAATGAGGCTCTGCCTTGCACGATGAAGTCTAGTTCTAACATTTTCATGGCTTATATCTAAAAGCTGGGCTATCTCTTTATCTGTATAATGGTAAAAATACTTTAGCGTTAGAATATCTGCGTAAGGTTCATGAAGTTTCTTAATATTGTATGATATCCAATCAAGCACCTCATTACCTATAATTTTTTCATCAATAGATTGTCTACTATCAGGCAACACTTCTTCTAGATTTTCTAGTCCTATATTATTTTGCCTATTTCTTTTTCGATATAAGTTAATAGAAAGGTTCCTACTAATAATAACAATAAAAGCCTTGGTTTTGTTACAGTCAATATTGTCTATTTTATCTAAATTGTCTATCAACTTTATAAACACAGATTGTACTACATCTTGTGCTAGATGGGAGTCTTTCAAAATATTATAAGCAATATGGTACACAAGCTTATGATATTTACAATACAACTGCTCTAGTTTATCACGGCTATAATCATTTTCTACTGTAGCAAATAATAATACCATAGGTAACCCCCCCTTTATGTAAAACCTTTCCTTATCCGACATTATACAATAAAATCTGGGATTTATAAACATGAATATCCAATATGTGTAATTTCGGAGTAATTTTTGCCATAAAAAACACCCTTAATCTTCTATAGATTAAGGGTAAAAAAGATGGGGGTATTATTCACTGAATCTTTTTAGAAGTATGGATGCATTATGACCACCAAATCCAAGAGAATTGGATAAAGCATATTCAACTTTAGCAGCTCTTCCATTATTGGGAACATAATCTAAATCGCAATCTGGATCAGGAATAGTATAGTTAATGGTAGGGTGTATAAACTGTTCCTGAAGTGTTTTAACAACAGCTATAGCTTCAACACCACCTGCTGCACCTAATAAATGGCCTATCATAGACTTAGTTGAGTTTACTGCCAATTTATATGCATGATCTCCAAATATTGTCTTTATAGCTGCAGTCTCAAATTTATCATTGTAAGGGGTAGAAGTACCATGAGCGTTAATGTAATCTACCATATTAGGCTCTATACCTGCATCTTGGATAGCCTGTTTCATTGCCCTTGCAGCACCTTCGCCATCAGGTGAGGGTGCGGTAATGTGATATGCATCTGCTGTTGCACCATAGCCTACTATCTCGGCAAGGATATTTGCACCCCTGCTCACAGCATGTTCATAACTCTCCAATATAAGTATCCCTGCCCCTTCCCCCATTACAAATCCATCTCTTTCAGCATCAAAAGGTCTAGAAGCAGTTTTGGGATCCTGATTACGGGTAGACATGGCTTTCATAGAACAAAAACCGGCTAAAGCCAAGGGCGTTATCGGGGCTTCAGCTCCCCCAGTTATAATCACATCAGCTTCGCCATATCTAATTGCCTTAAAGGCTTCTCCAATAGCATTGGTTGCTGAAGCACAGGCAGTCACCACTGTGGTATTTATCCCTTTAGCACCAACAGCTATAGAAATCTGTCCTGCTGCCATGTTAACTATCATCATTGGAACAAGAAAAGGACTTACTCTGTTGGGACCTTTGTTAATTAAGGTTTTGACTTGATTTTCCATGGTTTCAAGGCCACCAATTCCAGACCCTATTATTACACCAAAACGCTCTTTATCTAACTTTTCAGTATTTAGACTAGCATCCTGCATTGCTTGGTAAGTGGCAGCCAAAGCAAATTGACAAAAGCGATCCATCCTTCTTGCTTCCTTACGGTCTATAAAATCTTTAGGATCAAAATCTTTTACCTGTGCTGCCATTTGTGTAGAAAATTCTTCTACATCAAATTTATCAATTTTATCTATTCCGTTTTTGCCCTGTTTTAGTGCCTCCCAATACGTTTCCACATTATTTCCTAAAGGGGTTATAGCACCCATTCCAGTTATTACTACTCTTTTTGGCATAGAAACCTCCTTGATGCTATTTTGCATCTATAGAATTGAAGTTTGTTGTATATAAAAATTTAGCTAATATCCAAATTTTTTGATGCTTAGTATATATAATTATGAATCCAAAACTTTATTAGATGTTGAGCCTTCATAAGAAGGCTCAACATATGAACTAGGTCACTAGGAATTTTTGTTAATGTAATCAATAACATCGCCAACAGTTGAAATTTTCTCTGCATCTTCATCAGGAATTTCCATATCAAACTCTTCTTCCAAAGCCATGATTAGTTCAACAATATCCAGAGAATCTGCACCTAAATCATCTATAAATGAGGACTCCATAGTAATCTCATCAACTTCTATTCCTAGCTGCTCAGCGATGATTCCTCTTACCTTATCGAAGCTCATTCCCTACACCTCCTTTCAAAGGCTTAGTTAGTATATACTATATTATATATATTTATCCTATTACATTACCATTCCACCATCTACATTTATTACCTGACCTGTAATATAGGAACTATAGTCAGTCGCTAAAAAAGCTACTAAGTTTGCTACCTCTTCAGGTGTTCCATATCTACCTAATGGTATTTTAGATATTATATCTTCTTTTATTTTATCAGACAATACACTGGTCATTTGGGTATCAATGAAACCTGGGGCCACAACATTTACCTGGACATTGCGAGATGCAAGCTCTCTGGCCACAGATTTTGAAAAACCTATAATACCTGCTTTTGCTGCAGCATAATTTGCCTGCCCTGTATTTCCAGCAATTCCAGTTACCGATGAAATATTTATGATTTTTCCACTACGCTTTTTCATCATTATCCTGGAAACAGCCTTAGTGCAGTTGAAAACTCCTTTTAGGTTAATATCCACTACTCTATTCCAGTCTTCTTCTTTCATCCTCATCAACAATCCATCACGGGTAATTCCCGCATTGTTCACTAAAATATCGATGGTACCCCAGTTTTTAGTTATAATATCTATCATTTTATCTACTGACTGGGAACAGGATACATCAGCTGCTACAGCAATAGCTTGACCTCCATTCTCCTCTATAGCCTTAACTACTTCATTTGCAGCTTCAACACTTGAGGAATAATTAACAGCTACCTTTGCTCCTAACTTGGCCAGCTTTATAGCTATTGCACTTCCAATTCCCCTAGAAGCCCCTGTTACTAGAGCAACCTTACCAGATAAAATCATATAGCATCCTCCAATCCCTGTAAAGTCTTTTCTAAAGAAGCCATGTCCTGGACATTATATCCTTTTATATCACGAGATATCTTCCTTAAGAATCCATTTAGTGTTTTGCCTGGTCCTACTTCTATAAATATATTTATCCCCTGACTCATCATATACCGGACACTCGCTTCCCATCTTACAGGACTACTTACTTGACGGACTAGATTCTCTTTTATTTTCGCAGGATCATCTTCAGGTTTAGCATGAACATTGGCTACTACAGGAATTTTTGGTGACATAATCTGAATTTTTTCCAGTTCTTCTTTCAGTCTAATCCCTGCAGGTTCAAGAAGGGGTGAATGGTAAGGTGCACTTACCGCAAGCATCACAGCCCTTTTGGCTCCCATCTCCTTGGCTAATGAACATGCTTTCTCCACCGCCTCTTTATGGCCAGATACAACTATCTGTCCTGGACAGTTATAATTAGCTGGAGTAATTTTTCCCTTGTCTTGTGCTAACTGGCAACATTCCTCTACTTTTTCAGTAGATAGCCCTATTATTGCCGCCATTGCCCCTACTCCCAAAGGTACTGCTTCCTGCATATATTGTCCTCTTTTTCTTACTAGTGGAATAGCATCTTCTAAGGATAGAACCTGGCCAGCTACCAAAGCGCTATATTCTCCTAAACTAAGGCCTCCTACCATGTGAGGAGTATAGCCACGCTCCTTAAGCGCTGTCATAGCTGCTATGCTAACAAGAAGTATTGCAGGCTGAGTATTTTCTGTCTTCATTAGTTCGTCTTCAGGTCCATTAAAACATAGCTGTGTAATATCCTGTTTTAATATATCGTTGGCCTTATTAAAGATTTCTTTAACTCCATCAAATTCATCATATAATTCTTTACCCATTCCTACATATTGGGCTCCCTGACCAGGGAAAATAAAAGCAATCTTTTTCATAAAACTCTCTCCTAATATACCCATTTCATTAGTGCAGATGCCCAAGTCAGGCCTCCACCAAAACCTACTACAACAACATTATCACCCTTAGAGATGATATTGGATCTTACAGCTTCATCTAAAGCCACTGGTATTGAAGCCGCAGACATATTCCCAAACCTATCCAAGTTTACATAAACTTTTTTCTTATCTAGTTTTAATCTCTTTCTAGCTGCCTCGATTATCCTAATATTTGCCTGATGAGGCACCAAAAAGTCTACATCTTGGTTTGAAAGGCCAGCAAGTTTTACAGCTTCTTCAGAGGCTGATGCCATTATACGAACTGCAAACTTAAACACTTCGCTTCCGTCCATATAAAGATAGTGAAGCTTTTTTTCCACCGTTTCAATAGAGGCGGGTCTTCTGGAGCCACCGGCTTCAATTATTAGTAGCTCACCGCCACTTCCATCAGCTCCAAGATACTGGGACAAAAGCCCATAGCCCTCATCTACCCTAGATAATACAACTGCACCTGCCCCATCACCAAATAGAATGCATGTATTTCTATCATTCCAGTTAGTAAACTTACTAAGACTCTCGGCCCCAATTACTAAAATATTTTTATATATACCCGATGCTATAAACTGATTAGCGGTTATTAGACCATATATAAAGCCTGAACATGCAGCACTCAGGTCAAATGCAGCTGCATTGACTGCACCAATATTATGCTGGACAATACAAGCAGTAGAGGGCATATTATTATCTGGAGTTATAGTAGCTACTATTATAAGATCTATTTCCTCTGCTGATATTCCCGCATTATCTAGGGCTTCCTTTGCAGCAATTGTTGCCATATCTGATGTAGCCATGGTAACATCAGCAATACGCCTTTCTTTGATGCCAGTACGAGTTACAATCCATTCATCTGTAGTATCCACTATTTTTTCCAAATCTTTATTTGTCACTATATTATCTGGAACAAAGCTACCAGTACCGATGATACCTCCATTGAACACAGCCCTCATATTAAACCTCCTTGGTGTCCTCCACAATATTGCTTTTTATATTCTCTAGTACTTGCATGTCTATAAATCTCTTGCCTTGTCGAATAGCATTTTTTATGGCCCTGGCATCTGAACTACCATGAGCTTTGATAATGCCCCCATTGACACCCAGAAGTGGTGCACCGCCATGTTCAGCATAATCCAAAGAGTCTTTAAGTCCTTTTAAGCTAGGCTTTAACAGTAGGGCTCCTATTTTGGATACAAATCCTTTGGTAAATTGCTCTTTCATTAAGCCAAACAAACTGGATGCAAGGCCTTCTGTCAGCTTCAATATAACATTTCCAGTAAATCCATCACACACTATAATATCAACTATACCTGCTGGAATATCTCTGGCCTCTACGTTGCCATAGAAGTTAATATTACTTTGCTCTTTAAGAAGAGAATAGGTTGCCTTAGTTAGCTCATTGCCTTTACCTTCTTCTGCACCTATATTAACTAGCCCGACTGTCGGATTGGCTCTTCCCAATACTTTTTCCATGTACACTGTACCCATAATGGCAAATTGAACTAAATTTTCAGGTTTGCACTCTGCATTAGCACCAGCATCTATCAACAAGATAGGTTTCTCTTTTGTAGGAATAAGCGGTGCCAAAGCAGGTCTGTTTATACCTTTTATTCGTCCTACTTTTAAAAGTCCTCCTGCCATTAAAGCACCGGTACTCCCAGCTGAAATAAATACGCTACCAGGATGCTGCCGCAGCATTTCAAATCCTTTTACCATGGAGGAATCCTTTTTGCGTTTTATGGCTATTACTGGAGGCTCATCTGGCTCTATAGTTTCACTAGCATTTACTATAGTAAATACCTCTAAGGGGGCATTTAGGCTTGAAAGATGCTGCTGTATTACATCTTCCTTACCAATTAATGTGAGTTCAATCTCGTATTCCTTAACTGCATCAAGGCATCCCTTCAATATCTCCATGGGGGCATGGTCTCCACCCATTGCGTCCACTATTATTTTCATTTCTCATTACCCTCCTGTCCACCTGTATCTTCCGATCCAATAGAAACTAAAATAAACTTACCTCTAAAGGCTTCTTCCTGCCTTACCTTAGTCTTAACCCAAACAAAATATTTGTTGCCTCTTCTACGAATAACTTCAGCTCTAGCCACTAATTTATCACCAGCATAGATAGGTACTTTATATTTTATATTTGCAACTCCTGTCAAAGCTACACGGGCATCTATGACTGCCAATGCTAGGGATTCGGCTTGAGCAAATATATAATGTCCCCTTACTACCCTAGAGCGTTGAAAAACCATGTCATCAGTGGTGTTTAAAATAGAAATACCACCCTTGCCCAGTTCGATGTCCACCAATTCTCCTACTATTTCCTTACCTTCAATGGATCTTAGCTTGCTATAGTTCCTCTCTGCTACCTTTTTAATGCGCTCCCTTAATTCAGGAATTCCAAGTTCCAACCTATCCAACCTGATTGTCTGAATACTAACATTGAATAGCTCACTTAACTCTTCATCAGTCATAAAAGGATCTTCATTCAAACATTCAATCAATTTCAATTGTCGTTCTTTTTTGTGCAAAATATTTTTTGTCATAAATTAATCACCTAGTCACCCTTTATTATTTTTATATATTTAGTCCACTTAATTGACTTTATTATTTATATGTATGTAATACATGCTATTAGTATCAGGTGTTAAAACTAGTATATAATATTTAATACTATAATGCAATACTTTTTTTTATAAAGTCAACTGTTATATTTTACTCATAATTATATTAGCTAATAATAAAGTGAAGGTTTTGCTGATTTAGCATAAAAAATACGCCTAATTGTTTTCACCCAAAAAATTAAAAAACCTACCTTGATTATCAAGGTAGGTTTCGGTTGATTAGTCTTCTACTGCAATCACTTGTTTTTTATTATAATATCCACATTCTTTGCATACTCTATGAGAAAGTTTCATAGTTCCGCACTGTGGGCACTCTGTCATTCCTGGCATGCTAACCTTCCAGTGAGCCCTGCGCTTATCCCTTCTTGCCTTGGATGTTTTTCTCTTTGGTACTGCCATGGTTACTACACCTCCCTATCCCTATTAACAAAAAAATCTTTCAAAACTGCAAACCTACTATCTATGGGTTCATGATCATCAACCAAACATTGGCACTCTTCCTTATTCAGGTTAGTGCCACAATAAGGACAGAGACCTTTACATTCCTCAGTACATCGCCTTCGCGTAGGTAAATTAAGGAGAAATTCCCGAGTTACAATATCATGTAAATCAATAAGAGCGTCGGTATATACATAGATGTCAGGATCCTCTTCATCATGTGATGGTTTTAAGTTGACCTGTATATCAAAATCAACTAAATAATCATAAGGCTCCGTACACATGCCACACTGCAAGGTTGCTGTCCCCTCTATATGAGCGTCCAAAGCAACTACTTCACCAACATTTACCACATTACCTTTTACATAAAAAGGTTTGTGGAAATGAATTTCGTCGCCTTGATAAGTAGTGTCTTTCATAACCAAATTTCCTTCAAAGTCCTTAGAAGAACCCACTTTCATTAAAATGTCCGAAATATCAATAATCATTTTTAATCACTCCATGGTTTCATAGCCGGACGGATTTATTATATAGATTGGTTTTAGTTTTGTCAAGCACACATATACAAAATAATTATATTAGTTCTAAGGTTTCCCTAGCTATCATCAGCTCTTCGTTGGTAGGTATTACCAAAACCTTTACTTTTGAATCTTCAGTACTTATCTCGCCCTCTTTACCTACGCGCTCATTTTTTTCTTTATCTATCTTTACACCCATAAATTCCAAACCGGAACAGGACTCTGCTCTTACCCTTGGAGTATTTTCTCCTACTCCCGCAGTAAATACAATGCAATCCACACCACCCATGGCGGCTGCATAAGCTCCTATATATTTTTTTACCTCATAATTGAAAACATCTAAAGCCAATTGTGCTCTCTTATTTCCCTCTGCTGCGGCTTTGTGTAAATCTCTAAAATCACTGCTTAATCCTGATAGTCCTAACATTCCAGATTCCCTATTAAGAACCTTATTTACCTCTTCGTATGATATATTTTTCTTCTCCATCATATAGCTAAGTATAGCAGGATCCAAGCTTCCACTTCTAGTTCCCATAGGTAGTCCTTCCAAAGGCGTGAAACCCATGCTAGTGTCTACAGATTTACCACTATCAATTGCAGCAATACTAGATCCATTGCCTAAATGGCAGGTAATAATTTTTAGGGATTCGATGGGTTTGCCCAACATAGCTGCTGCTTTTTGAGAAACATATTTATGAGAGGTTCCGTGGAATCCATAACGCCTAACCCCATATTTCTTATAGGTGTCATAAGGAATAGCATACATATAAGCTTTCTCGGGCATAGTCTGATGGAAAGCAGTATCAAAAACTGCTACCATAGGAGTATTGGGCATAACATTTCTGCATGCTTTTATTCCCATTATATTGGCTGGATTATGTAATGGAGCCAGCTCAATATTTGCTTCTATTGCCATCATAACTTCATCATCTATAAGTACTGAACTGGAAAATTGTTCACCACCATGGACTACCCTATGACCTACAGCAGCAATTTCATCCATGTTGTCAATTACCCCATACTCTTTATCAATCAAAATTTCTATAACCTTTTTTATAGCTGCTACATGATCCTTGTAATCCCCTTTAATTTCAACGGTATCTTTTCCTTGAGGAGTATGTTTTAATAGGGGATCAGGCAAACCAATTCTTTCTACATTTCCCTTTGCTAAAACACTTTCATCCTGCATATTTATAAGCTGGTATTTTAAGGATGAGCTACCAGCATTTATTACAAGTATCTTCATCTTAAACCCCTCCTAAATTAATTTTGCGCTTCTACAGCAGTAATAGCTACAACATTCACAATGTCATCCACACTACAGCCTCTGGACAAATCATTAACAGGTTTAGCAAGTCCCTGACTTAATGGACCTAAAGCCATAGCCTTCGCTAATTTTTGAGTAAGTTTATAGGCAATATTTCCAGCACCTAAGTCTGGGAATACAAGTACATTTGCTTTTCCAGCAACAGGGCTATTGGGAGATTTTTGTTGCCCAATTTCTGGATCTATAGCTGCATCCACTTGAAGTTCGCCATCAATTAACAAATCAGGTGCCAATTCCTTGGCAATCCTAGTTGCTTCTACTACCTTGTCTACGAATTCATGGCTTGCACTACCGTTAGTTGAGAAAGATAACATAGCTACTCTTGGTTCCATATCAGCCAATACCCTTGCAGACTCTGCAGCACTAACAGCAATTGAAGCTAGTTGTTCTGCAGTAGGATCTGGATTAAGGCCACAATCTGCAAATATAAATACTCCATTTTCTCCATATTCACAGTTAGGCACTTCCATTAAAAAGCAACTAGATGCTACAGAGATGCCCGGACGGGTTTTGATTATTTGAAGTACTGGTCTCCATACATCTGGTGTACTGTTTACAGCACCAGCTACCATGCCATCAGCATCTCCCAATTTGACCATCATACAGCCAAAATAAAGGGGATTCTTTATGGTTTCCTCAGCTT
>JAAYKZ010000274.1 GCA_012522165.1 Clostridiales bacterium | reverse complement strand
TACAAAAAGATACATGGTCATCAAGTTGTATATATAGCAATAGATATTATTTTAACTTTATTAATTATTGGCTTAATAGTTTATAATCCAAACCTATTTCCCCCCATGAATATGGAAGGAGAAGTTTTAACTTCACTTAGAATAGGTGTTGGGTTTTTTATATCTGCTATTCTTATAGTAACTGCAGCTATTTATTATAGGCAATATATAAAGAGCAACGGAGATAAGGAATATATCTTTTTAGTTGTTGGTTTTTTTATTGCTGGTTTAGGTGAAATGTCCTTTTCATTGTATAATAATGTATATGATACCTACAATCTCCTAGGTCATTTTTATAAATTCATAGCCCATTATATACTTTTTCGTGCTTTATTTGTCATCAATATTAAGAAGCCCTATAAGGAGCTATCAGAAGCCAAGAAGAAGTTAAATAATTATGTTGATGATCTAGAAAGATCTGTGGAGGAAAGAACCAAGGAGATAACCCGCGCCAATGAAAAAATAATCAAAAACTTAAATGATGCTAAGCATATCCAAATGGCATTGATGACCACGGAATTTCCAAAGGTTCCAGGTATGGAGTTTGCTGCCAAATATCTTCCTTGCGAGCAAGTAGGTGGTGACTTTTACAATGTTTTTCGTTTGAATGAGCAAAATATTGGTATCCTAATAGGGGATGTTGCTGGACATGGCGTTTCTGCAGCCATGCTAAATGTTTTTATAAATCAAAATATGAGGTTTAGGATAGATTATGAGGATGGTAGGTATCGCATCTTGACCCCAAGAGGGGTTTTGATGAATTTATATCATGTTTACAATAACATGTCCTTTCCTGAGGAAATGTATGTAGTATTATTCTATGGCATATACAATACTGAAACTAGGAAGTTAAGCTATGCATCAGCAGGAATGAATACCTATCCCGTAATTATCAAAGCCAACAGCAAGGTATCCCATATAAAGCTTGATGGATTCCCTATTTGTAAATTTGGTAGATTCTTTAAGCCAAACTATGAGACCAAGACCATTGATTTAGCACCAGGAGATATCTTAGTCTTTTATAGCGACGGTTTAAGTGAGATAGACCGAAAGAGGCCCGATTTATTTGGGACGGAAAATATAATGGAATATTTAAGGGGAATGGAAAATTACTCTGCAAAAGAAATATGTCAAGGACTTGCTGATGCCTATCAGACCCTATTGGCCGGGAATGAGATGTTGGATGACGCAACCATATTAGTTGTCAAAACCCCGCCAGCTAGGATATAATATAAGAAATACTAAAATTTTGAAAGAGGGTATTTGGGTTTGGAAAAGAGAATTGGGGTTGTAGGAATTGTAGTTGAAAATCACAAAGAATCAGGAAGCGCTGTCCAGGAAATATTAACACAGTATTCTTCTCTTATAATAGGGAGAATGGGTATACCCTATAGGGAGCGAGGAATTTCAGTAATATCCATTATCGTGGAAGGTAATACTGACGAGATAGGCGCTTTAACGGGAAGGTTAGGTAATTTAAAAGGCGTAACTGTTAAGACAGCGCTTACAGCATAGTTTATAAAAAGTGCCGGTTGAGTAAGTTCAATCGGCACTTTCCTTTTCTGTAGAATCTTGGGCAAGCAATTGAGCCATTTTCATGATAAGGTCTAAAGATTTAGCCTGCTCAGGCTTCATCATTGATTTAAGGGAATGGGATATTGCTTCTAGATCCATGGGTTTTTTGTCAGATTCTATATCAGGATCAGAAGAAGATGTGATATTTTCTTCAGTATTTGCGACAATTTTATTCTCAGTCGTTGTTGGCATTGCATCTTCTTCAGGAGACTTAAGAAGTTGTGCTAGTTCAACAGTTTCTACCATTCTTAAAATATTGCTAATTTTACTAATGTTGTGCTGTTGTTCCCTTGGAATCAACAACTTTATAATATCAATGAGTTCCATTGCTTTTTCTAGATTGTTTTTGTTTGAGTTTTGCACTTCTAGACTCTGATGCTTAAATTTATTTAGTCGATAGATCAATTCTTTAGCACTACTAAAGGTATCTAGAATTCGATTTATATGGGCTTGATTTTCCAGAGGTATATAAGGCTGTAAGGACCTTATAATACCAATAACTCTTTCTTGGGGGCTCATAGGTTGAATACCAGTGTCCAGTCTGCTGAATTTATAGTAAGTACCCCTAAGTAAGCTGTTTAATATAGCTTTAACCTCTGCTAGACCAAAAATGAAGTTTATTCCATCCTGATATTCTAAATCTAAATAAGGATAGATAGAAGATAGCATATCTAAGATTGTATCAGAATCATCAAAGGTATTAATTTCGCTTTCTTCTAAAACAGTACTTGCTTTATATCTCTTTATGTACGGTGAAACAAGTAGTATTAACCAGACAATGGGTATAGGGTTTCTTTGACTAGGTCGTGCATAGGTGAAGCCGGGGGGTATATCTCTTTTTTCCATAGGATACCTCCTTTATAGACCTATATTTTTCATATTATGCTGTAGTCAATAAAATGTGAATGAAATATAGGTTTAATACAGATTTACAGTATCATTGCATACATTTATGAATAGGATGATATTAGAATTGAATCTTGGGGAAAGGGTGAAATGAAATTGGATATTAATAAAGATAATTTGCAGAAAATGGCTGGGTTATTTGATAAGTTGGAAGGTAAACCTGAAAATCAAGTAATTGCAGAGATTGCACAGCTAATTAAATCAGGCCCGGCAGGTATAATGGCCTATAAAGCTAAACAGATGATTAGAATAATTTTGCCTATGATGGATCGCAATCAAAGAAGAAAACTTGAAAAGCTACTGAGAGCTTTATAAATAGAGATCCGCAAGCTTTAAATGCTGCGGATCTTAATTTTTCTGCTTATTTCTCCCACTGCCTTAATACAGGTCTTAACTTCATCTAAAGTGGTATATATCCCAGGGCTAAATCTTACAGTCCCTTGTTCCTTAGTACCTATAGTATCATGAGCAAGAGGTGAACAGTGTAAACTGCCCCTAGTTGCAATATTATATTTTTGACTTAAAATATTTACTATTTCTCGTGAATCTCTATCCCAAATATTTATAGATATAATTCCAGTTCTCTGCTTCATATTGGTAGGGCCATATATTCTAACACCTTCTATTTGAGAGAATGCGTTTATAAACAATTTTTCCAAATTGGCAATATGTTTTGTAATTTTTTCTTGCCCATAATTTAGGATATATTCTACACCAGCTCCTAACCCAGCAATCCCAGGAGTATTTAGAGTTCCTGATTCATATCGATCAGGCATTAAATCTGGTTGATATATGCTTTCCGAAAGGCTGCCAGTGCCTCCCTCCCTAATTTGCTTTAATTCTATGCCTTCCCTAATATAAAGCACACCGGTTCCCTGGGGACCTAGCAAACCCTTATGTCCAGGCATGGCAACTAAATCCACTGGTAATTTGGATAAATCCATAGCAAGACAGCCTGCTGTTTGAGCAGCATCCAATAGGTAGTACATTCCATAATTTCTTGCTATTGCACCAATTTCTTCAATAGGCAGCAAGGTGCCTGTTACATTGGACGCGTGGGTAGTTACAATTAGTCGTGTATTAGGCTTTATACTTTTTTCTATATCTTTAGGATCTATAAGTCCTTGACTATCGGCAGGTACTATGGTAGTCTCGATTCCAAAATCAGCCAAATGCATAAGAGGCCTTATAACTGAATTGTGTTCCATGGAAGTAGTGACAACATGATCACCTTCCTTTAAAATCCCCTTAATAGCCAGATTAAGGCTGTCAGTTGTGTTAAAGGTAAATATCATTCTAAAGGGATCGGAAATATTGAACAATTGACAAAGCATTTCTCTTCCGTAAAGGATTATATTCGCTGCTTCTACAGCCATAGTGTGGCTAGAGCGGCCGGGATTAGCTCCATATTTTTTCATGGTTTTTAGTACTTTGGTGTAAACTGAGTTGGGCTTGGGCCAGGATGTTGCAGCATTGTCCATATATATCATTTTGATTCCTCCGATTCTTAGTGTAACAAAAATAAATATAAAAAATATATTAGTAATAGAAAAAACTAGGCCTTCAATACAGATAAAAGGTTAGGAGGTAACCTATGTCATTGGTTGAAGAATATAATTTTGTATCTTTTAATTCACGGCAGCATGCATTATACTTTAGTCAGTTGTTAAAGAATGCAGGCTATGATTCCCAAATAATTTCTACTCCTAAAGGGGTAGCCTTAGGC
>JAAYKZ010000273.1 GCA_012522165.1 Clostridiales bacterium | reverse complement strand
ATATCAGTTATTAATTGTATATTACTACTTTAACTCTTCTAAACCTATACCATATAATTCTATGCAGTTTCATCAGCAGAATTATAAAGGTGGCATTTGACCATGTGGCCATTGCCCATATCATGCTCCTTAGGAACAGTTGTCTTGCAGAGTTCTGTAGCATAGGGGCAACGAGTATGGAACTTACAGCCCTTAGGTGGATTTGCAGGAGACGGTATATCTCCTTGAAGTATAACCCTTTCTTTGCGGACTGCAGGATCTGGTATAGGTATAGCACTAAACAATGCCTTTGTATAAGGATGCAGTGGATTCTCAAATATAGTTTTCTTAGGACCAAACTCCACCAAATTACCTAAATACATAACTCCAACCGTATCGGATATATGCTCAACTACTGAAAGATCATGTGAAATAAAGAGATAGGTCAATCCCATTTCTTTCTGCAAATCTTTTAATAGATTTATAATCTGTGCTTGGATAGAAACATCCAAGGCCGATACTGGTTCATCAGCGATTATAAATTTAGGCTTAAGAGCAATAGCTCTTGCAATGCAAATACGCTGTCTTTGTCCGCCTGAAAACTCATGAGGATAACGGTCTATATGGTGTTTTGCCAAACCGCAATTATCCATTACCTTTAATATATAATCCCTGTATTCACTTTCGGGAACGATATTATGCTCCCGCACTGCCTCTCCTATAATCTCACCTACTGGCATCCTAGGAGATAGAGAGCTATAAGGATCCTGGAATATCATCTGGTATCTAGGACGGATTTCTCGAAGTTCCTTCTTAGATAACTTGAAAAAATCCTTCCCCTCAAAGAATACACTACCCGATGTTGCGTCATGAAGTCTTAAAATAGTTCTCCCAATGGTGGACTTTCCACATCCTGATTCACCAACAAGACCCATAGTTGTGCCTTTAGGTATAGAAAAGGATACTCCATCCACTGCCTTAACATAACCTGTAGTTCTTTGAAAAACCCCAGATTTTATAGGGAAATATTTATATAAATCCTTTACCTCAAGCATATTTTCAGCCATTTTCTTTCACATCCTTTTCATACAGCCAACATGCAACCTGTTGAGTATCGCTAACTTTGAAATCCGGTGGATATTCTTGTCCACATTTATCTATGCAACGATCACAACGATCTCTAAAGTAGCAGTAGGACGGCATATTTATAGGGTTAGGAACCTGACCAGGAATAGAATAAAGTCTATCAGTCTTCTTATCTATTGAAGGCTTACTATTTAATAAACCAATGGTATATGGATGCTTTGGATTATGGAAAATATCCATAACAGTACCAACTTCTATAACCCTACCTGCATACATAACTACAACTATGTCAGCCATCTCTGCCACTACTCCTAGGTCGTGGGTTATAAGCATTATACTGGCATCAATCTTATCCTTTAATTCTCTTAATAAATCAAGGATCTGTGCCTGGATAGTAACATCCAAAGCCGTAGTAGGCTCGTCAGCTATTATTAGCTTAGGATCACATGCAAGTGCCATAGCTATCATCACACGCTGACGCATACCTCCTGATAACTCATGAGGATAAGAATCATAGATTCCTTCAGCACGTGCTATACCAACTAGCTTTAACATTTCTATAGATCTATCTTTTACTGCTTTCTTACTCATACCCGGGTTATGAAGTTCTATGGTTTCATCAAGCTGGTAACCAATAGTAAATACCGGATTTAAACTAGTCATGGGCTCTTGGAATATCATAGCAATATCACTGCCTCGCAGTTTTTGCATTTCCTTGGTGGGTAATTTAGTAAGATCTACAGCTGTATCTCCGTTATTGTATCGAATCTCTCCGTCAACAATTTGACCCGATGGCCTTTGTACCAATCCCATTACTGATAAGGATGTAACAGATTTACCACAGCCTGATTCACCAACTACTCCTACAGTTTTACCTCTAGGAATATTAAAACTAACTCCATCAACAGCCTTCACTGTCCCCACATCAGTAAAGAAATATGTTTTTAGATTATCTATCTCAATAACATTATTAGGATCCTTCATGGTGGTGTGATAATCAACACCATTTGAATCCAATTGTTTTCTTTTCTCCTCGTAATACTTAATCATTTTTTTATTTTCCCTATTGATTCGTCGGAGCTCCATCTTACCTTCATAAGCCGGAGTTCCTTTTTTCGGGAAAAAATCATCTTTTATATTGCGAGCAAACTGCCCCATATTTTTAAATATTCCCATTTCAAAGACCTCCTAGCGTTTCATCTTAGGATCGAACGCATCGCGCAATCCATCTCCAACGAGGTTAAAAGACATAACAGTCAACAAAATACATATACCTGGTGGCACCCAGATATTTAGACAATTTCTCATAATCTCTGGATCATTAACAGCATCTACCATATTTCCCCAAGAAGCATATGGAAAGGATAATCCTATCCCTAAGAAGGACATAGCAGATTCTGTTAGTATAACACTACCAATTCCCAAAGTAGCTATAACAATCAATTGAGGCATAACATTTGGAACTAAGTGCTTGAATATCTTTCTCATTGGCCTTAAGCCTGTAGCCTCAGCAGCCACCATGAACTCCTGTTCACGCAGGGAAAGAATCTGTCCTCTAACAATTCTAGCTACACCTGGCCAACCTAGTAGACCTAATACCAACATCAATACATATATCTTATCCTGTGGGGGTACTTTCAAGGATATCATAACAGATCCTAATATCAACATAACCGGTATTGATGGAATACAATTAAACACATCAACTATTCTCATAATTAAATTATCTACCCAACCACCATAATAACCGGAAATACCACCTAGCAGTACACCTAAAATCAATTCCATAAATATAACTATAAATCCAACCATTAAAGATATTCTACCGCCATACATCAGACGAGTAAGAACATCTAGACCCATAGCATCTGTACCTAACCAATGTTCTTTAGAAGGCTGAGCCTTGCTATCTATTGTTTTCATGATAATGGGACATTCCATAACACTATAAGGCCCTTCCGCGTCAACTTTATATGACCACCTTAGAATACCCCGGTCAGCTCTAATAGAATACAATTCTCCTTCATCAGAAACAGCATATAAATAGCCTGACCTATCGCTTATAGGATCACCAATTATATCGGAATATCCTATAAAATCCCATTTCTTAACCTTAGTATCCTGACTAGTAGCAACTATTACTCCATCCTCTACAGCAATATCAAGATTATCGGGAGCAACCGGTGTAGGCTCATAAATATTTTCTACTACTTCGCTGGGATCGCCTACGTTGTGAGTTTCCATGATTGTACCTTCTTCAGGCGAAATCTGTAAAACTTTACTTCCCTCAACTGACAAATAAATATTACCGTCCTCCGCAATAATGGGTTGTCCCACTATCTTTTCCTCTGTAGTTATATGCCAGCGCAATGCACCGTCTCCATCGTTAAATGAATAGATATCATTGTTTCCCGTTATTACATATATGGCACTTGTTATCTTTTCTTTATAGAACATCTCATACTCGCCATAGGGAGAGAAAAAAGGTCCAATAAAGGAAAAAATTGTCATTGTCAATAGGATGATTACACCCAAAATTGCCAGCCTGTTTCTTAGAAATCTCCTCAATACCAATTGACCCGGTGTAATAATACGATCAACGGAGGTGTGACTTGATTGCTTTTTTTTGCTTTTCTGCTGCTCTACATTTGTTTTTTCCATCAAAAAAACACCTCCTTAACTTAATCGAACCCGTGGATCAACCACTGCATATAGTATGTCAGATATTAGTGTTCCTAGCAATGTCATAACCGCAATAAAGATATTAAATGCCATAATAAAAGGTATATCACCCTGTCTCATAGCCAAAAGTCCAGTTGAACCTAATCCATCTATAGCAAAAATACCCTCCGTAATAACAGCACCTGTAAATAGTCCTGGTATAGATCCACCGATCATAGTAACAATTGGTATTAAAGTATTTCTAAAAGCATGCTTGTATATAACCTTATTTTCACTTAAACCTTTAGCTCTAGCTGTTCGAACATAATCAGCACTTAAAACTTCTAGCATATTACCACGAGAGTAGCGCATCAATCCACCTATTCCTGTAACAACAAATACCATTATGGGCATAACAAAATGCTTTGCTATATCTAATATGAGTCTAAATCCCTTATAATCATATCGTGCTGTCACCATGCCCTGAAGAGGCAGGATTCCCAGACCAATAGCAAATATTCTTTGAAGTACTGCTGCAAAGAAAAAAGATGGCAAGGATATACCAAATAAAGCAAAGATTGTAACAAAATAGTCCAATTTAGAATATTGCTTAGTAGCTGATATAATTCCTAAAGGTACCGCAATAATAATTTGGATAACAAATGCGGTAAATGCCAATGAGAATGAAATCCACATTTTACTGGAAATAATCTCCGTAACCGGGCGCTTGAATATAAAGGATTCACCAAAGTTTCCCCTTAATGCCTGACCCAACCATTTAATATAACCTTCAATAATTCCTGTATCAAGACCATATAACTTTTTGAGTCTTAAAATTGTTTCAGGGGTTACATTAGGATTCCCGGCAGTTATGCTTGTAACATAATCTCCCGGCATGCTTCGAATTAAAGCATATAATATGATGGAGACACCAAATAAAATGAGGATTGAGAGTAATATACGACGAATAATAAACTGTTTCATAGTCTCATTCCTCCTTAATTAATAAAGAAACCCAGCCCTCATAAGGGGTGGGCTTCTTTAATAAATTTTCTTATTTCTCAAGTAATTACTTGGCTGCTTCAGTTAGTTTTAAGTTCTCTATCTCAGCAAAGTATCCATAATATGGAGTCATATCTTTTGGAAGAGTATCTATATCTATAACCTTTTTATTAAAGATATACATGTTCTTTCTCTGGTATACAGGCATCTCAACAGCCCAATCCATAACTATATCAAGTGCCTTAGCATACATCTCTTTTCTTGCTTCCATATCATTGGTGGATCTAGCGTCTATGATTAATTGATCCAGCTCACTATCCTTGATCTTATAATGATTGGAAGGTCCTTGGCTGTGATATGTCTGATACATATCAGGATCAGGAGTAGCCTGCCATGCAGCACACCAAATATCCAATTTGCCTGCATCCAAGTCATCAAAGAACTTGTTACCGTCAGCATAGTCAACTATGTTAACAGCCATTCCCAGTTTATCTCCTTCATTCTTAACGCCAAGAACTATAGGATAGGATGGGTGGTCACCTTTTCCGTCAGCAGGTATACCAATTTCTATGGTGAGCTGTTTACCATCCTTCATTAGCTTGCCATCCTCTAGCTTATAGCCAGCAGCTTCAAAGTATTCCATAGCCTTATCGGGATCGAAACCATAAACTTCTGTGGCATCCTTAGGATAAGCCCAACTAACCCTAGACATAGGACGCTCGATAACGCTAGCAAGATTTCCATAATAGGCCTCTACAGCAGGTTTTCTATCCATTAGATGGAATATTCCCTTACGTACATTCTTGTCAGTAATACGTTCAGCATTTATGCCGATGTATCCATAACCTAGGTTATCAATAAGTTCATAGTGAATATCTTCTTCGGCTTCAACCTGTGCCAATGTTTCCATGGATGCTGATGGATCGGAAATATCAAACTCTCCAAGCTTTACACCTTCGAGCTTGTTAGCAGTATTGGTAACCTGGTATTTGATCTTCTTAACATGAGGTGCACCCTTGTAGAAGAAATCGTTGGCTACCAAGGTCACAACGTTGTTTTCGAAGCTATGGAAACGATATGGACCAGCACCCATAGGCTCTCCACTCTTAGCCTCTACCATGGAAAGATCTCCTTTTTTGAAACCTTCTCCATAGTAATGTTTGGGAGCTACTCTAATAGCACCTAGATTGTAGATAGCTTTGGGGTCAACACCTGCAATGGTAACCTGTACTGTTCTATCATCAATCTTTTTGATACCTTCAATTTCTTCAACATGACCTTCGCTCTTTTCCAAGTTGGATTGGATATAAGCGGTTATGTCTGCATTATACTTATCTTGACGGATGCCAGCTAAATTGTAATCTTCGTAGTATGGACCATCAGGCATGAAATCAGCCTTATCCATGCCATATGCTTCTGCTAGCTGTTCGGCTTTCTTTTCGATTTCTTCTTCAGTAGGTTCGTAGTTATCCGCCTCTTCTTT
This sequence comes from Clostridiales bacterium, assembly GCA_012522165.1. Lineage (GTDB taxonomy): Bacteria > Bacillota > Clostridia > Caldicoprobacterales > UBA3941 > JAAYGY01. The sequence goes on along the minus strand of JAAYKZ010000273.1, from coordinate 1,510 downwards.
AATCTTAGCAACCTTATCGGCATAATCTACATCATCATATCTGTACTCATTTACACCTAGGATAGGAGTAGTATAAATGGTAGAAGAACCAGTATAATTTGGATCGCATAATACATAATAGGTAAAGATAACATCATCAGCGGTTATAGGAGTACCATCGCTGAATACAAGACCTTCCTTTAATTTAAAGGTATAGATAGTCTTTTCAATGGTTCCATCTTCACCTTTTACCTCTTCAGGCTCTATATATTCAGCCAGACCACTGTTATCAGGTTGAGAATTTCGATCAAATCCAATCAGAGAAGCATGAACCATCTCGACGATGTCCATGTCATATCCAGTGGTTGCAAAGAAAGGACTGAATACGCCATTGAAATCATTAGCTCCTAGAACTAGAGCAGGTTCATTAGAATAATCTCCCTGTTCTGTTGGTCTCTCCGCCGATTCATTATCCTCTGTATCAGCGGGCTTTTCTGTCTCTTGTTCAGTATTAGTGTCGGTGGGCTCATTATTCTCAGCAGGTGTTTTCTGTCCGCAAGCGGCTAGCACACCGACTAACAAGAATGCAACTAATAAAAGCGAAATAAATTTCTTGTGCATTTCATTGCCTCCTTAATATATAAATAATATTTTAAAATTTACTAATGGACATTATATCACCTTTTATACAAATTCACAAGGATAAGTTTTGATATATCTGCAAGGAATCGAATGAATTATTTCATTCACCGTGATAAAGCGATGATATAAGGGTTTCATTTCGTTTTCTTGTTTATTTTTTTCATATATTGAAAAATAAACCCCTTTTAACCCCGTATTTATAAATATACGCCTTGCTTGCATTTTTATACTAACTCCAAAAATATTGTCTATTTTTTTACATTCTTCCATCTTGCAAGTTTTGATTTAATTTCTTGCATTTTGACTTATTTTACATGTTCTTATGTCTTGTGTATATTATTACATATATTATAACCTGTTTATTTTATCCAACAATAAACAAAAAATATGCTATTGGAATTTGACCCACCAATAGCATATTTTATACAAATATAATGGCTATTGATAAGTAAACCCACTGATTTATGACAAAGCTTGGCTCACGGTCAATAGCCATTATGTTCATATAGTAATAGTTACTGACCTAATCTATCAGCTCAATCTATAATCTAAATAGTAAAGATTGCTCCCTTGTCCGCAGAACTTATTAGTCGGGAATATCTGGCTAGATAACCACTCTTTATCTTAGGCTCTGGAGCTTTCCAATTTGCCCTTCTTCTCTCCAGTTCGTCATTGCTAATCTTAACATCCAGTTTTCCTTCCAGAATATTGATGGATATAATGTCTCTTTCTTCGATTAAGGCTATGGGGCCCCCTTCCATAGCTTCAGGTGAAATATGCCCAATAGAGGCTCCCCTTGTAGCTCCGGAAAATCTGCCGTCTGTAAGCAGGGCCACATCCTTATCTAGTCCCATGCCCGCAATGGCTGACGTAGGAGATAGCATCTCCT
>JAAYKZ010000272.1 GCA_012522165.1 Clostridiales bacterium | reverse complement strand
TCTTTATTTATAATACAATGGTATTATACTCCACAACAAAAGTCTATAGGCTAAAAATCACTTTTAGCGCTATAGCAAACTTGAGCGGCTTTAACTAAAGAAGAGATAGCCGTGATTGATGGAGGTTTAGATTATGGATGTAATAACTAGAAGAAAGTTGGGCTTTGTTTTTTTAGATTTGTTATGTATTAATTTGTCGTTAATATTAGCATTTCTTATCAGGTATGATGGTATCATACAAGATCAATATAAGGTCAACCTATTAGCTATGTGTCTTCTCGCATCAATCATTGCTATTAGCTTTTTCCGCATTTTTCAATTATATAATAGCTTGTGGAAATATGTCAGCTTGAGTGAAATGCTCATGATTCAAGGATCATCCCTTGTATCATGCTTGACCACATATATAATATTTTCTATTTTTGGCTATTATTTGCCTTTTAGTGTTTATGTTCTATATGGATTTATGCTTATAACCTTCTTAGGAGGAAGTAGGGTAGCCTATCGCATATTAAGAAGGTTCAAATCTATATTGAATAATATTATCTTAAAGGAATATAAGAGAGTGCTGATAGTAGGTGCTGGTGAAGCCGGCGCTATGGTAATTAAAGAGCTTCAGACTCATCCGGAAATGAAATTAAAGCCTGTTGCAGTTGTAGATGATGATGTTAGAAAACATAAGTCTATGATTAAAGGTGTCCGTATACTAGGAGGGCGTGAAGACATACCTTCACTAGTAAAGGAGTTGAGTATTGACGAAATAATCATAGCAATTCCGTCTGCTCCTAAAAGCGAAGTAAGAAAGATACTGGATATATGCAAAAAAACAAAATGCAAACTTAAAACCCTTCCCGGGGTATATGAGTTTATAGATGGTAAGGTCTCAATCAATAACATTTGAGATGTTGAAATTGAGGACCTGTTAGGCAGAGAACCGGTAAAAGTAGATCTTGATGAGATAGCTAAATATTTGCGTAACGAAGTTGTGCTTGTAACAGGTGGAGGGGGCTCCATTGGTTCTGAATTGTGTAGGCAGATTGCCCAGCAACAGCCTAAGAAACTTCTAATTCTAGATATATATGAAAATGGAGCATATGAACTTCAACAGGAACTGAAAAGAAAACATCCAGATTTGGATCAGGAAGTTTTAATAGCATCTGTACGAGAGCGACCTAGGCTGGAAGCTATATTTGAAAAATATAGGCCTGGGGTAGTATTCCATGCTGCTGCCCATAAGCACGTGCCTCTTATGGAAAATAATCCAACAGAGGCGGTCAAAAACAATGTATTTGGTACACTAAATACTGCTGAGTGCGCAGATAAATATGGGACAAAGCGTTTTGTATTGATATCTACGGATAAGGCTGTCAACCCCACCAATATAATGGGTGCGACCAAGCGGATTGCCGAAATGATTATACAAGCTATGGACAAGCACAGCAAAACAGAGTTTGTAGCAGTTCGATTTGGTAATGTTCTAGGTAGTAACGGCAGCGTCATACCTCTATTTAAAAAGCAGATTAAACAAGGCGGGCCAGTCACTGTTACTCACCCTGAAATTAACCGCTACTTTATGACCATACCAGAAGCTGTTCAATTGGTTATCCAGGCAGGAGCTATGGCAAAGGGTGGAGAAATATTTATATTAGACATGGGTGAGCCTGTAAAGATTGTTGATCTGGCCAGGGACCTAATAAGGCTTTCGGGTCTGGAACCTGATGTAGATATAGAGATAAAGTTTACGGGGTTGCGTCCTGGTGAAAAGCTCTATGAGGAGCTACTTTTGGAAGAAGAGGGATTAACTGCTACCAAGCATGATAAGATATTTATAGGGAAGCCAGCATCTATTGATCTGGAAGAGCTAAAAAAGGAATTGGAGACCTTGCGTTTTACTGTTGTAGGTAACAGTGAAAAAATGTTTAAGCTTGTTAAACATCTGGTTTCCAATTACAGGAGAGTTGTAAGTCAAGTCCAAAATAGTGTGTAAATTGCCTCGGTTGTTAAACAGCAGCCAGCCAGACACCCAATAACAATAAACGTTTATACCGTGAAAGCTGTTGATAATGAGTTCATGGCATGTTTGGCTGAT
>JAAYKZ010000271.1 GCA_012522165.1 Clostridiales bacterium | reverse complement strand
TGATAAAGGAACGTTTTAATACCAAATATGGATAATATGACCACAATGCGCTCATAATAGAAATAACAAATAATAGCCACAACAAAAAAATTTGAATAAGAATACTCTTCCTCATTGATACTGAAAATCTATATAATGGCAGTATAATTAATCCAAAACAATACAATCCTATTGTAATATGTGAATTATAAGGAATAAGTGGAACCCGACTAGTTTATTCCAAACTTAAAGATATTAAAGAAACAGCCAATAGAAAGCAAATTATTAAACAAGGTCTTGTTTTTGTGTTCTTGTTCATGGTAAGCTTATACAACTAAGCTACCTCCCATTTAAAGAAACTAGTGAAATTAGTTCAATATAATCTTCAATAATTCTGGAGACAGTAAAATCCATAGCTCGTTTTTTACCTAATATCCTCATATTTCTTCTTAGCTCATTATCATTTAATACTTTCTTTAGTGCATTACAAAGACCTATTACATCACCAACTGACACCAATAAACCATATTTTCCATTTTCGAGTATTTCAGTAGGCCCGCCTTCACAATTTGTTGCAATTACCGGTGTACCAGATGCCAAAGCCTCTACAATGACATTACCGAAGCCTTCGGATAATGATGTTGAAACGAAAACAGAAGCATACTTCATATATGCTAATGGGTCTCGAACAAAACCAGGTAAATCAACATATTCTTGAATGTTCATTTCCTTAATTAATGCTTCTAACTCTCCACGCATTTTTCCTTCCCCTAGAATTATAAGCCTAGCTTCTTGTTTCTTTCTAAATTCTGCGAAAGCCTTAATAAGAGTTTTAAAATCTTTTTCTTTAACTAGACGTCCGACTGCTAATATTACAGGAATATCTTTATCGAGTAACCACGGGTGCTTAAATGATTCTGTTGATCCCATAGTATCTTCTGTATCTAACACGGGATTATAAATAATATGAAACCGTTCTAATGGTAACCCCGTTACTTGAGCTAAATACCTAGCTACACCTTTAGATACCGCAACTATAGCATCTGCATAGGGATAGAAATATTTAACCAAATAATCCCATAGCGCACTACTACCACTGCTTACTGAATCATGCTTTATTACTACTCGTGTATTGACACAAGCAAACCACTTGGCCCATAATGCCACGATATTGCTATGGGTTAAGGTTGATATTAATACAATTGGCCTATTTTTTTTTAAATACCGTACTAAACCAGGTAGCGAAAATAAAACTCGCGGAGCGTTAAGATCAATAACATTCACTTTAGTTGAAACACGGTCTAAAAAAACACCCTCTGCTTTAGCCAAAACCAAGTCAACAGAAAAACCTTTTTCCACTAGGGCATTGGCTATGTGTACGATCATTTTTTCAGCCCCATCACCACGAAGAGTGGGAAGAAAAAGCCCATTCGTTCCGATGTCATATTTAAATCACCGACCTCATCTTTATGTTCAAGAACAACCGAAATATGGCCACGGAATTGTTTTACATAAAGGGAAGATTATCTTAAACCTTTATACCATCTTATTGTTAATATGAGTCCATCTTCAAAATCCCACTTAGGTAAATAACCCAATAATTTTTTTGCCTTTGTTATATCTGCTCTCGAATGCATAATATCTCCTGGCCTTTCCGGCATATATATCGGATTTATTCTTTTGTTTAGTAGTTCGCACAATTTATGATATACATCTATTATCCGCTTTCCCTCTCCGTAAGCTATATTAAAAACTTGACCTGCAATTTGTTCAGATGCGTTACATGCTCTAAGATTTGCTTCAATAACATCATCAATATAAGTAAAATCCCTGCTCTGTTCCCCACTGCCATAGATGGTAGGCCTCTCATTATTTAATAGTTGTTTTATAAACCTAGGAATAACTGCAGCATATGCTCCATTTGCGTCCTGTCTGCGGCCAAATACATTGAAATAGCGCAGGCCATAAGTTTTAAGACCATATAATCTTGAATAAAGCTTGCCATATTCTTCATTTACTTTTTTAGTGAGTGCATATGGCGAAAGTAAATTCCCTTCTCTCCCTTCCTTTTGTGGTAATATAGGATCTCCACCATATACGGAAGAGCTTGAAGCATACACAAATTTCTTCACAGCATTTAGCCGGGCGGCTTCCATCATATTAAGAGTTCCTTTTATATTAACTTCCTCATATAGAATCGGCTCCTCAATGCTTTTAGGCACACTTCCCCAGGCAGCTTGATGTAAAACATAGTCTATGTTCTTACAAGCCACCATGCATGTATTAAAATCACGTATATCCCCTTCTATTAATTCGAAAAACGGATTATGTAAAAACTGTTTTATATTTTCTCTTTTACCAGTAGAAAAATTATCTAAACCCCTAACGTAATACCCCATTTCTAAAAGTGCTTCAACAAGATTAGAGCCAATAAAACCCGCCGCACCAGTTACTAAAAACCTCGTATTTGACGGAAATGTTATATGATAATTCAACTTAAAGCCTCCAATACCAGCATTTCTGATAAACTAGTAGCTCACTCAGAATTTACTGGGCCTTTTCGATTGCTTCCTGCAATTTAGTACCCACATAATCGATTTCACTCTCTGTAAGCTCGGTGTAAAATGGTATGGCCAGGGTCTGTTCGGCAATTCTCTCTGCGATTGGAAAATCCCCTTTTCTATATCCAAATTGTTCGATGTAGAAAGGCTGCAGGTGAATGGTAGGAAAATAAGGTTTACTGCCTATCCCTGCTTCTTCTAAGTAATGGATAACTCTACCCCT
>JAAYKZ010000270.1 GCA_012522165.1 Clostridiales bacterium | reverse complement strand
TTTGCCTTAGATTTATTGGAACCATCCCGATCAATTCTTTTATTTTTTGTTGATTGAGTTGAAACAACCTGCCTTTGCTGCTGAAGAACCTGTCTTTGAGTCTCTACGGAGATGCCTTGCTGACTATTTAAGGCTTGACTATTCTGATTGTAATCTTTTACAAAATGGTCAGTCTTTTGAATAGTGACCTGCATATCTATTGGCCTAATAGACATCTCTATCCTCCTAACCTAGAAATGCAGTCCTTACTACTTCTCCATGTTTCCTTATAAAAGTAACATGTTGTTCCTCATCCTTAATATAAAGAGCACTTGAGCCAATTTCTATTTTGACTCCAGGATATATTCGATCTTGTACATTTACCCGACCTTTAGCTGCATCTTTGAAAATTTCCTCCAATTCTACAATACGTTTCTTTATTTCTGGAAGTCTTTTGCTATATTTTAACTTAGTTTTAATGGCCTTTATTCGCAAATTACTTTTATCTAAAGACAATCGTCCCTTAGATTCCATTTTATTTAGCAAATTGAGTATCTGATCTGATTTTTTTGATTCATCTAATATTTCATCCAATTCGGCAGTTAATCTTGAATGTTCTTCCCTCAATATTGGACTAGTACCAACTTTGAGCTCTGTTACAGTGGCCATAGGAGATCCAATAACTACTGCAGATATAGAATCGCCTGCACAAATGGAGCCTCCTGCAATTAAGCCTTTTCTTCCTGCAACCTCAACCTTTCCGCCACAATTAATATTGCTGTGGAGTATTGCTTCAGTTGTAACGTTTCCTTTAGCTGAAACCGTACTATTTTCGATAAAACGTGCTATAACATTGCCTTGGGTTTCAATAATGCCTTTGCCCATTCCCTGTATACCTTTTTTTAATACAACATCAACCTGCGCTGTTAAATTGGCACCTTCTACTACACATCTTACTTCAATATACCCTCCGGCTTTTACTTCAAACCCGGTTAATACATTTCCGTTTATAATGACGTTTCCAATGAAATCAATATTCCCTGTGGAATTATCAACATTACCAAAAACTTCATAAACGGCATATACATTAATTTTTCCATCTATCATCTCAGCTTTTCCATCTATTGCTGCCAATAATTCTAGCCCATCCTCTGACAGTATTACGTTTTTGCCCTTGGGCAATGAAAGCCTTTTGCCTGGTTTTGCCTCAATAACCTTATCTAAAACAGTTTTGCCAGGTATGCCTTCAGTGTGAGGGGTTAAGCTTGCTAATAGTTGCCCTTTTTTTACATTTTGAATTAGATCCAAATGTCTGTAATCAACAGTTCCATCTTCTAATATTTTCGGTTTTGCCACAGGATTTATATTAATATGGTATGTAATTTTTGCATCTTGTCCTTTTTGAGCTGGCTGTCCGTAAGCAATAGGTACTTCCTTATAATACTCTTCCTTCTTCAACATTTGCTCTATTGCTTTATGGTCTATTCCAAAAACAATACCCTCTTTATTTAAGAAATCTATGACCTCTTCTAAGCTTAGTTTTTTACCACCATGAGCAGGTAATAGCTTAGCCCGTGCTTCCATGCCCCCATTAACAACCCTCACTTTAATCTCTTGATCTAACATCTTCTCTTTTTGGGTAGGAGCTATTTTTGCCTTGTTGCCAGGTGATATATACATAGCATTATATACAGCATTAGTGTCGATGCCGATAATGCTTTTTCGTTTTAAAATATCCAATATTTCAGTCTCATCTTCTTTTGTTAATCCATTCTCAGAAGGAAAGACAGTCAAGTAAACTCCATCCTCTTGGTACTCAATTGAATAATTAGCAAGCTTTACATTATTCATGGTTACCCCCCCTTACTAAAACACATTAACTCGTTTAAGCATATTTTTCAATCTAATCAGGGCTTTGGAATGTAGCTGAGATACTCGTGATTCGGATACACCAATAATCATGCCAATTTCTTTAAGGGTTAATTCTTCAAAATAATATAAGCTTATTACTTTCTTTTCTTTTTCTGGTAATGTTTCTATAAACTCGATTAATATTCTTTTTAGTTCTTCTATTACTGCCTGCTCTTCTGGTGTATAGCTATCACTCGTCAAAGTTGTGTTACCTATTATTTCAAGGACTTGTTCATCTAAAGACATAATAGAAAAGCTATGAACTTGTCCTAATAATCTATGCAAATCCTCTACTGATATTCCCATATGGTTTGCTAGTTCATCATCTTCTACTTGTCTTCCCAATTTCATTTCCAACTTTTCCATGGTTTTCTCTACTTCTTTTGCTTTGTTTCTTAAACTCCTAGGAATCCAATCTTGTTCTCGAATCTGATCTATTATGGCTCCTCTTATTCGAAAAGAAGCATAGGTTTCAAACTTAGTTCCCTTATCTATATCGAATTTTTCAATAGCATCTATTAAACCAAATATTCCATAACCCATTAGATCATCTACATCTATATAATCGCTATATCTAGGGGCAATTCTATTTACAACTCTATTTACCAATTGACTATAGTATTCTATTATCTGGTTTCTAAGCTGAACATCTCCGTTCTTTTTATATTGAATCCACAATTGTCTTATACCATCGTCGTCTTTTTGTATCATATGCTCCTCCTAATTTCTGGAGTAGTTAGATTAAATCTCTTTGATGCCATGTCCAATTGTTTTTACCAATAAAACTCCTGTTTCAGCATATAATTCAATGCTTCTACCATAGTTACCTCCTGTATCTTGAGCTATTACTGGAATATTTAGACTATCTAATACCTCTAGAGTAGAAATTACATTTCTTTCGCCTATTTTAAGTAAGTTATTATCATTTGTAGCAGATGTAAACATTTGTGCTCCGCCTGCTATTTTGGCTTTTAGCCTATCTTTTTTAGCTCCCATATCTAGCATTTTTTCTATTAAAAGCAATATTGCAGTGTCTGCAAATTTTGCCCTGTTTTGATTGTTTTTTATCATTTTACTTGATGGTAGCATAATATGAGATAAGCCGGCAACCTTTACATGTTCATCATATAAAGCAATACCTACACATGAACCCAGCCCCAAAGTAACTAAAATACCTGGTGATTTTACTACATTTAGATCTGCCATACCTACTTTTATTCTTTCTATCATTTATAAACTCCTAAAGCTTTTAATATAATAGGATATGAATCAATATTAGGCATCAGAAAAAAATTGCTTTCTATTTTATTTAAATCATCAATGAAGATATTTTCTATAAATAAAGCTTGTTCACCCATTTGGCCAAATTCAATCATTGGTACACTTAATATGGCTCCTGCCATATCAAAGGCAAAAGCTGGAGTTGAATGTTTAATACTAAGTCCCGTTAATACGGATATAGAACCTAGATAGGCACCGGCTAGAATATTTCCTACCTCTTGCAGAGCTGAGCGTTCCAGCGGAGAAAAGTCATCCTCATTTTTTATAGAATAGTTGGGTATCAATAGGGATAGTAGGTTATTAGCTGAAACTTTATCTAGTACAAACAAAATAGTGCCTTGAATATCACCTGTAAATTCTAGATAAACTCCAGCTACTAAAGTTTCTGCCCCTCCTACTACCATTTCAACTTGGTTGAAGTGTATTAGCTTAACTTCTGGTACATTCATATCTATCCTTCTACTCAACAACTTGGATAAAGATGTGGCAGCATTTCCAGCACCTATGTTGCCAATCTCTTTTAAAACATCAAGATGCATACCATCTAGAAAATCCATATCTATTCCCCTATATCTAATGTTTTTTCTAAATCTAAAGCCAATATGTAATTTCCATCTAACTCAATAATCTTAGAAATAAAATCATTTTTCCTATCTTGAAATATGCCTTCACTTGATTGTATGTTTTCCTCAGAAATAGTAATTACATCCTTGACTAAATCTACTACTAAGCCTATTCTATAATCATCAAAATTACAGATAATAATACGGGTATCATCATCATATTCTTTATCATCCATGCCAAGTCTTTTTCTTAGATTTATAATAGGTATTATGTCTCCTCTTATATTAGTTACTCCTAAAACATAATTAGGAGTTTTAGGAACTGGAGTAATGCTTGACATTCTTTCTACAGATTCAATCATCATAACATCCAACCCAAAATTTTCCTGACCTAAAGTAAAGCTAATAAACTGTTTGTCATTGGCACTAACTTTTCTCTCCATTATCCTCGCCTCCTTATAACTAAGCTAGACGGTTGATGTCTAATATTAATGCTACCCGTCCATCTCCTAAGATAGTTGCACCAGAGATAATTTTGATATTTGACAAATATTTGCCTAAAGATTTTATAACAATTTCTTGCTGTCCTATCAAATCTCCTATGGTTAGGGCAGACAGTTTTTCACCCTTTTTTATAACCACCAGTGTGATAACCTCATCCTTAGATCCTTTATCACTCTCTATCTCTAACTCTCGCTCTAATCGGACCAATGGAATTAAAGCACCTCTGTAGGTAATAACTTCCTCTCCTCTAAGTACTTTAACATCTGATAAAGATATATCAATAATTTCTTGAACAGAACTTAAGGGTATGGCAAAAATCTCATTGGAAACTTCAACTAGTAATGCTTGGATTATAGATAAAGTCAAAGGTAAACGAACAATAAACCTGGTTCCCTTACCAAGTTCTGTTTCTACTTCTATTAGTCCACCCATTGCTTCAATCTTTGTCTTTACCACATCCATTCCAACTCCACGGCCTGAAATATCCGATACAGATTCTGCAGTGCTAAAACCTGGTTGAAACATTAGATCAATTATATCTTTTTCACCTAATTGACTAGCTTTATCTTCAGTAATTAAGCCCTTGCTGATAGCGCTATCTACAATACTTTGGTAATTTATTCCACGACCATCATCTTTTACTTCAATAACTACATTATTTCCATCATGATAAGCTATTAGATCCACCGTTCCTTCTGGATCTTTACCCGTCTTTATTCTTTCCTCTGGTAATTCTATTCCATGGTCAATAGCATTTCGAAGCAAATGTATTAATGGGTCTCCAATTTCATCAATAATAGTCCGGTCTACTTCAGTATCGGCTCCCACAATATTTAATTTAATACGTTTATGGGTGTTTTTAGCTAAATCTCTTACTACTCTTGGGAAACGATTAAATACCATTTCTATAGGAACCATCCGAACCTTCATAACGGCGTCATGGAGCTCATTTGCAACTCTAGAAAGGTATTCCATATTTTCTGTCATTCCAGAATCAGCGTTATTACTACTCAAATCTTCCATTGTATTCTTTATTATAATTAACTCACTAACTAAATTCATTAGCAAATCTAATCTTTCAATATCTACTCTGATACTACGTGCTTGTCGGTGACTTGGTCCATTGTTTTTCTGTTGTTTATCTTCTATTTTTGTGTTTTTGTCTTCAATCTTTTTAAATGATTTCTCTAAATTGTATTCAGCTTTTTTTATTTTTACTGAATCAATCTCAGAAATTGACTCCAATCTTGACTGTATATTTGCTTGATCGTCTTTAGCAAGGAGCAATAGGTAAAATGTGTCTTCAAATTTTTCTTCTTCAATATCCTGAACATGAGGAACCGATTTAATTATTTCACCAAAAATCTCCGATGCCTGAAAAACCATATAAGCTCTTGCTGCTTTTAATAAGCAAGTAGGCTGTAGTCTAACTTCAATCCAATAAGGAGTTAAGCCTTGTTCCATTCCAGCTGTTATAACACTTAATTGATATTCATCCAGCTCCATACCTTTTTCAAATTCCTGTTTAGTTGTGGCGTCAATAGGAGATGTTATGGGGTCTTTTAGTTTTGATAATAAATCTGTAACATCTCTATCTCTTTCCCGTCCAAATTCAATAACATCCTGTACTAAAGCATCCAGAGTATCAGTACACTCTAGTAAAATATCTATTAGCTGAGAGGTAACCTCTTTTTTTTGATTACGGATATCATCAAGGATGTTTTCCATGTTGTGGGTTATATCAGTAATCAAATGCAATCCTAGAGTACCTGCCATACCTTTAAGGGTATGTGCTGCTCGAAATATTTCGTTAACAGCTTCCAGGTTGTTGGTATCAACTTCTAGTTCCAATAAATTATCATTTAGGACTTGTATGTGCTCCTTACTCTCCTCCGCGAAAAGATCCATATATCGATTATTATCCATTGACTTATAACACCTCCTAAGTACTATACAAAACCCTTGCTTATTAGTTCTCGCTGTTCTTCAAAAATAAATTTAACTATACGGTCTTGAGTTGCATTAGGGATATCCACAAATGTAATTCCCATATCATATTTGTAAGCCAATTTATCATCCAAACCAACTCTGACTACTCTACCTTTAACAGTTACAGATTCATTAGAATTAAGCTTAATGTTGCATTTAACAATTGCATCCACATTGAGTTTTTGGTCTATATTTAATCTTAATCCATTGCCACTAATATCTACACTGTAACCTTTTAGTATGGGGGTATCTTCTTTATTATCCAATAGCTTAAGTTCAACTGGTAATACAATCTTAAGCCTATAAAATTGCCTTCTTTGAATTTTTTCTATAGAGGAAATTTGTCTAATGCTAATTACATCAGCATTTTCAATCTTAAATCTATTTACTGGTTCACCATCAAATGCAAAGCAGCCATCTTCTTTAAAGAATAGTACTCTTATAAAATCATCAGGTCTTATTACAATAGGTATCCCATCACGCATTGGTTGAGTAACTACCAACTCGCCCTTTGAATTTATATCTTGCAGCATACTAAAGCCTTTTATATCTTCCCTAGAATCTCTCTTAACAATAATTTCAAGTTTTTCACCAATCTCAATCATATCTTTTATATCCATTTTACCCCAGCTCCATGAGTTATTATTTGCTTTGACCCAATCCCTCAATTAGCTTTAAATAAGCTTAAAAATTTCCTAATATATGAAGTCATTCCAGCATTATACCCTATATCCTTGCTATCTTCATTTATCAATCTTCTAGCCACAATCCTTATTTGTCTTGAAGCTTGACATCTGGGATAGCTCAAAGCACAGGGAACTTGTTCCTTAATAGACTTAGGTATATGGTTGTCTTCTAAAATATATCCTAGGCTGTTTATTTTTATTTTTAGGAATCTTTCTGCAGCTCTTGTAAACTTATCCAAAATTTCTTGAGCCTCGTAAACAGTTTCAGCTTTATTTATTATTAAGCGCAAAACTAAATCTCGCCTTGTGGTGGAAATAATCTTAGTTAAGGCATAGGCATCGGTGATGGCTGTAGGCTCAGGTGTGACTATTAATAAAACTTCATCAGCTGCTAAAACCATTTTTACTATATTGTCCGTTGCACCTGCACCTGTATCAATAAGAACAATGTCAGCTATCTGATTTAGTTCATCTATTTTACTCAAAAATACATCAAGTTCTTTAGAACCTAGATTAACTAGCTCTTTTATACCAGAACCACCTGATATAAATCTAATTCCATAAGGCCCCTCAACCATAACCTCTTTTAGACTCATTTGTCCAGTAATAATTTCACGAAGACCATATCTAGAACTAATACCCAGCATTAGGTCAACATTAGCCAGCCCAAAGTCACCGTCGATTATAACTATTCTGTACCCCATCTTAGCTAAAGAAATTGCTAAGTTTATTGTAAAGCTTGTTTTACCAACTCCTCCTTTCCCACTGGTTATGGTAATAACCCTAGCACAACCAGTATTATCTACTTTCCTATTCAGTTGTAGTGTAGATACTATTTGCCTAAGTTGTTCAGCTTGATCCCTCATAGCTCCATATTCCCTAACAATAAATCTTTAATTTTATCTATATTGGCAATTTCGATATCAGTGGGTACATTTTGGCCGGTGGTAATATAAGATATTGGTTTTTTAGATAATAAACAACAATTTAATATAGCACCATATGTTGTTACCTCATCTAGCTTAGTGAATAGCATACTATAATTAGGTAAAAACTTATAAGTATTAATTATGTTAACACACCCTTGTGGGCTTGTATTGCTACTTATAACTAAACATATTTCATCTATATCCCCAAAGGCAATCATTTCGCTTATTTCTTTTTCATGATCCTCATCCTTCATACTTCTACCTGCTGTATCAATTAAAACAATATCTTTATCTTTGTATTCTTCTAAAGCTTTAGAAATCTCACTTGGAGTATATATAATCCTCATAGGAATCTCTAAAATCTCTGCATATATTTTCAACTGATCTACTGCCGCAATTCTATATGTATCAGCCGTTATAAGCCCTACTTTTTTCTTTTGTTCTATGGTAAATCTAGCTGCTAATTTTGCTAATGTAGTTGTTTTCCCTACACCAGTGGGCCCAACAAATAGAGCTACCTTTCTTTGTCCAGGCAATACTTCAATAGGTTTAGCTTCATTTCCTAAACACTCAACTATTACTTGCTCAAAGCATTTAGAAAACTCTAGACCATTTTTACTCTGTAGTTCCTTTGTTCTATTTATTATATCAGCTGCATATTCTTTTCGAACTTCATTATCTAATAGTCCATCATAATATTTCTGACCTTGATCCATGAATTCTTGCTTTGCTTTTATGGAATTATGGGAAAATTGATTTACTAATTTCTGCATCATCTGTCCCATAGCATCCACTTTTTTTTCTAAGTTATCAAAAACCTCTTTGTTATATTGAGTTTCTTCGGATTGATGGATCTTTTGACCATTCTTACTCTTTGGTATAACTATTTCATGATCAATAGCAGCTGTAACTTCCATTAAGGGTTTGGAAAACCAGCCTGTGATACCTTTCCTCCTTATTCGCCTTGTATTTAATATAACGGCATCAGAACCTAAATCCATTTTAACTTGTGCCATTGCCTCCTGAGTTGTATTACCAATATACCGTTTTATTATCATAGATTTATCCACTCACCACCCCTAAAGATTGTATCTCTACTCTGCTATCCAGTTCGTTATAGGACAGCACTACTAGATCTGGCATTATTTGCTCAGTCAATCTTTTGAAATAGATTCTTACTACTGGTGAAGTTAAAACAATAGGAGTTACTCCTAATGAGGACACCCTCTCTATTTCATTCATAAGATTTGCAAATATCCGTTGGGTTTTTTCAGGCGCTAAAGAAAGATAGGAACCATGCTCTGTTTGTTGTACATTGTCCATAATTTCTTTCTCTAGTTCATTGTCAAGTGTCAAAACTTTACCCTTGTTGTCACCAATAAATTTCTGAGTTATAGTTCGATAAAGAGCTTGTCTAACATACTCTGTCAAAATATCAGGATCCCTTACTATACCTGCATAGTCAGCCAAGGTTTCTAGGATGGTTACCATATCGCGAATAGATACACCTTCTTGTATAATTAGTATTATAGTTAACAGTGCAAGAAAGCACTATTTAACTTTCATATTTAATAACAAACCACGTCAGCTCAAAATTATTCTTATACTAAACATCAAACACATTTTGGCTTCACATC
>JAAYKZ010000269.1 GCA_012522165.1 Clostridiales bacterium | reverse complement strand
GATAATCCAGCGTATTTAGCTACGTCTTTTATAGTGGCAGGTATTTTTATCACTCCCATCGCGAAACGTTTAGCCTTATATTCATATTAGCACTTACACCATTGAAAGTCAATAAATTTAGCAAGGTCTAGAAGCAATTTTTTAAATAAGAGTAAAGGATTTTAATGCAGCGCTACCCATACCCTTATAGGTAAAGTAAAGGGCATGTACACCATCTGGAATAGCAATATCTGCCGTATATTCTTTCCATATATTAGAGAAGCCTACTGGAATGCTTCCAAGAGGTTCACCATCCCAAGAAGTTTTTACCTCAAAAGCTCCCCTGCAATATCCCCTTACCTTAATGGATACTTTCTTTATTCCGCGACAATCAAAATACTTAAATCCAGCAGTTGCAGAATCCCGCATGTTGAGGATGTAACCATCTTCTTGATCCCCGTCCCTACCGTCCTGTGTAATTTTGGGGAATCTTTCATCCATCCATCCTCCTTCTCTGCCTGTGTACATAGCCTCATGTTTGCAGAAAAGGTTGCAAGCTAAGTATGCAGGGTATTCGCCTTTTCCTACCAATGGTCCGCCATTTAATCCACAAGATGTCATTTCTGCCTGTATTATTGAACCATCTTCCCTAAACTCAATTGGTTCTGCACAGCCCTGCCTATTAAAGGGTGTTCCATTAGTATGTCTATGATAGAATACATACCATTGACCGTTGATATCTACAATACCTCCATGGTTATTCCAACCATAGTACATAGGTTTATCGGCTGGTTTGTAAGAATCAATGTGTAGATCACAGTTGCTGACTACTACCCCGCCATATACAAAGTCTTTGGTGGGATGTTTACTGGTAGCATAACATAATTCATGCAGCGCAATTGATGAATAAATCAGATAGTAAGTATCTCCTCTTTTCCTGATAGAGGGTGCTTCAAAATACTCATGGCCTACAAATGATGTTCCTTCACTGTAGGGTTCACTTGGTATAACAATCACTGGTTCTTCCACTACAGTTAGCATATCTGGACCTAAAACAGTAGCCATTGCCCCACTTCTGGATTTATCGCCAATCCCGCAAAAGCCGGTATACAAATAGGTCCTATCCCCTTCAGTAAGTACCGCTGGGTCAAACTGAGGCTCATCGCCTTCTCTTTCTCCTAATAGAGTGCCATCTGGATATTTTACATAGCCATAGAATTCATATCTTCCTGCCGGCTCATCACATACTGCCACAGATACAACACTGAGCTTGTCTAAAACATAGTATAGATAATAGCGACCGTCAGGGCCTACTGTAACGTCAGGAGCATACAGGCACATTTCACCATCTTTATTGGCTGGATCAGCGGTTTTTGGATATATAACGCCTTCATACCTCCAATTGCCCAAATCATCCACAGGTGCTGACCAGCAAACATAATCGTTTAAGCAGTAAGCATGTCCCCTAAACTGATCATGAGAACCATAGACATATACCCTATCTCCAAATACATAGGGTTCACCATCAGGTATATATTCCCATGATGGTAGATATGGATTAAAAGCTTGTTTCTTCATAAATAATTGCCCCCTCCCACATGGTTTATTGTTAACTATATTGTACAATAATAACTATTTCCTGCCAAGGGTAATTTGACATCTTCAGGCTATAGACCTGATAAAGATAAAAATGAAAAAGCCCAGAACTGAACCTATTTAGGTTCGGTTCTAGGCTCCCATTCAATGTCAATCTTGACATATTCACCTTTATCTACCCTATTACCGTAAGCATCTACAACATAAACGTCAATAATAGTGTTCAGTTACCCTAGCTTTCGCGTAGTAAGAATATATACAACCTGAAGGTCCTGCTATAAAATCTTTGTGACCACTTTAGATTCAAGAGATTGTTTTTCTTTCCCAAAGGCTAGTCGAGCAAAATTAAAAGCACCATTATTCCATACATGAAAATCATGTAAGCCATCTTTTATAAGTATACAATAATAATCCCCAAGATTATCTCCAGCAGCGTCTAAAAGCCCATCCGTAGCTTTCACATAACCGCTTTGATAGGCAATTTTATCTCCATCTCCGCAGGTTATGTAAAGCAAATTAAGCCTATACCCCCTTGAGCCTAGACTTGAACCAAGTACCTTGCCATCGCTAGATGTAGGAGCATTTGAAAAAGCGCCCACATAAGCAAAGAGATCTAACATCCCTGGTGCCAGTACAGTTGTATCTAATCCATTTTCCCATGGGCTTTTTGTTTCAGTATAAACAGTGGAATCGCATCTGTATCCTCCAATACCCAAGTTCAAAGCCTGCATTCCTCCCATGGATAGGCCTGCCAAAGCTCTATGCAAGCGATTATAGGTTACTCCTTCCGGCGAGGTATCCTTTATATTTGCATAGGTATTATATTGGGATTCGATAAAGGGGATTAGATCATATCTTAATTCATAATCAAAATAATAAAAACCTAGCAAGTTAGTTCCCGCAGGGTTGAATGAAATGTCCGTCCAATCATGGGCACTTCTACCCTCAGGAAAAACTACAATTATTGGATCAATATCACCATTGGCAATTAGATTGTCAAATATGTTGCATATAACAAAGTTGTCATCTTCTTTTCCACTGCCATTTAACCAATCATAGCGGTTTCCACCCACTCCATGGAGTAGGAATAAAACATCTTATTTGGTTTCTGTATCATTTTTGTCATATCCAGGGGGTAAATAGATATTGCATTTCTTTGTGATGGCATCCCCTTGTACAGTTTCCCTTCCTGCTTCCTTGGGACAAATATTCTGGTTAGTTACAAGTTGTCGCGATGAATTGATATAGTTTCCAACAGGATAGGATACCTCAGTAATACTGCCACGCAATTCTTTTGTAACTGACCTTTTATATTCATCAGGTACATGGGTTACATCAATATTCACCGTTACTCCTCCCACGATAGATTTTTCCCTTATAAAGATACATTATTTAATTATGTCTTTTCATGGCCTAGTTAATACTACCCTATATCAATTATAATTAGCTGCTAATCAAAATTTGGTCTAGTTTCCTCTAGTAAATAACATATTTTCCAGCAAGCATAAGTAGGCTGAAAAAGTAGAGACAGTTGTCATAGTATCTGCGGTTACCCTTGCGAAGAGGCAAATCCCAGAAGTTTTTAACCCATTCCATTCTGTATTTACCCTTGGCTGCAAGGGAGCCCGCTGCATTTGTTGCTACAATAGCATAGGGGTGCAGTGCCGGTTCGTCCAAAGGAGTTCCATCAATCATATAGGCATTATATTCCAACAAGTTAGTATTTTCGCTGAAAAAGGCCTGTAATTTATCCACAATTTCTCCTAAAGATTCATCCTTGTTAAACCATGCTGCATCTAGTCCTATGTTCATGGCAACGCGATAAGCATCGGAATAAAATTGTGCGTCTCTAAACAATCGCTTAGGAGTCCCATCATATTCCGCATATTCTGGCGCCATGCCCGTCACTGGATGGCAGCAAAGGTGTAGATATTCACGGCTTGCCTCAGCTGCTTTCCTCCAAAACTCTCTGTCTTCCGGATAAGCCCTTTCAGCAAACAATTCATAAAAATGTGGTAAATGATAAGAGGGATCGGTAAAATTAGCTTCAGGAACAAATTTTATATAATAGTTTGAGCTATCCCACATGGGCTGCCCGCCCTCAACAAGTTCAGCTTGATGAATACAATGACGTAAAATCTCCCTAGCTTGAACACCATAATCAAAGGGGGGTTCTCCATCTCCCCATCGCTCACTGGCAAAAAACAGGGCCATTGCATAGTACTCTTCTCCATCTGGAGCAGGGCCTTCAGCGTTTTTGGTACCATTGGGTGCCACTGACCAGGCAAAATACCCCTTGTACTTTCCACTTTTTTGATACATAAAAGTCTTGGAAAACAACCACAGGCGGTCAAAAATATCTTTTCTGTCCATCTGTACTGCCATCATCATGCCATAGCTCATACCTTCAGTTCTAGCATCTAGATTTCCCGTATCCAACATATATCCCATGTTGTCGCCCATCTCAAAATATATTCGCTCTTCGGGATCAAAGAACATTGTTTCAAAGGTGTCCTTTATTTTTTTATCTATTTCCTCCTGTGGTATACCTAACTCATGAAATAAATTGGGATACGTACTCATACTATCTCTCCTTTTTACTAACTTTTTTATCATAGATGCTTTTCTATTTTTTAGTATATAGCATATAGCTGTTTAATTTATTGCTGCGGGTGGCTTTTATGCAATAAACTAAACAGCTATAACTTACAAAGATGGATTTATTCATCTAATTTTCTGGGATCAATACTAAAACGAACCTTTCTCTCTTTCTTTGATATGGCAAATGGACCGGGTATTCTCTTGTCCCCAACCTCATTACCAAAATAATCGGTGCATACTTTCTCATCGGATGCAACTTCTGATAATTCTTCCTTCAATTCAATCTCCATAGTTAGATCATCACTGTTTATATTAATCTCTAAATCACAGGTATAGCCAGTTTTATCAAATCCGCAAAACTCCTGCCATGTAGGCAGATCCAGGCACATTTCAGGCTCAGGATACATTACGCGAAGGTAGCCGGGAGGCATCTTAGCGTATGCATTTCCCTCAACGGTATTGTGCTCATTTGGTAGTATAATTGCAGCTTCACCACAATCATAAAACAAATTATTGAAGAACTTATTTACCCTTGATGTACCTCCTCGTTTTGGATGCAGCCTAAATGCAACTACCTTGGCAAAAAAGCCTGCCTTATTGCATTTGCCTATAAGATTGTTTACCATTCTCACCCTGTCGGAACCCTCCAGGTATATGCCATAACCATTGGGAATAGGAAGCTCCGTTGTCTTGTACCAACCGGAAGAGCCTGGCTCCTTTGGTACTGCATTTTTGTCATATCTTCCTTCAACATTCCAGATAATATTATTGTCTACAAGGTTCTCATCATCACGGGTACATTCTATAAACAAATGCTCCCTGGATTCAATACCATCAATAAATACATTGGAAGTAATACGGTTATTGTGGTTTGCTACATCTAGCCACAAGGCATCACAGCCATAGCATTCCTTGATAACGTTACGACGAATAAGGGAATTTTGTGAATTATGGAATTTAATCCCCGCAGCTTCCCAGGAAAGTTCCATTCTCTGCCAGCCCGTTCCTATAATTAGATTATCTTCTACAAGCATATTGCTTACATACAATCCAGCAATGCCGCATACTCCAGCATCTTTAATAATGTTTCGTCTTATGATAGAATGGCCTATGATCTGACCTTCAATTATAGGATGATGCCAGCATTCATTTCCACAGTCGATAGCTGTACCATTAGCCCAGTCAATTACACAGTCTTCGATAATCCAGTGATGTCCACGATAGCAGGAAAGGGCGCCCCGCTGTGGAACTGGAGCACCTGTGGCTGCATGGGCCAATGTCAATCCTTTGACACGGATGTAGGATAAGAAGGGCACCTTGGGCGCAAAGCATTGTTCCCGGTTAGTAACTTCAATGGTATGATTCCTAGGATCATCGTCTCCAGCCAAACGAATGTGCACTTTTTGTCCATTTGCTTCCACCCAGTAAGCATTTTCCTGTTCACTTAGCATATAATATAGGGGAACCTGTTTCATAGGTTTTCCATCTACAAAGACCATTCCTCTTCTATTGAGGTAGCTTGTCATATCAGTCTTATCATATTCGATAAACAACCTGTCATGAAGTATATTAACAGCACAGAATGGATTATAGCCTTTAAAGTCCTCAGGATCTAATTCTATTTCCCATACTTTTATGCCTTTAGTTTTTTCTGGATCCCCTCTAAATCCCCTAGTCAGTCTCCACCCAACACTAGGCTTAAAGTCCTTTACCTCTACAGATGCCTTTATAATTACTTCCTCTCCCTGATAGGCTTCATAGCTTATCATCTTCTCAGGGCTGGTACCACCTCTGGCTGGCTGTACCGTTTCACGATAGGTCCCGCCATGAATCAAAACTCTGGTTCCAGGTGTTGCTATTTGGGCAGCAGCATTAATAGTCTTTAGAGGTCTTGAAGGAGTACCATCGTTATCATCGGATGCATTGGGATGATTGGTGTCAACATGAATTTCCCGATCATATTTTTGATCTACTTCCCAAAATTCAAACATCTGGCCATTGGGAAGAATCGCGGTAGGATCATAATTCTTTGCCATTGCTCTCACCTTTCCACCAAATATATTTGTTTTAGCTTGTTTAGCTCATTTTAATCCGTAAAATTACTCTACTGATAAAACCACCACAGACTTGGGCGGCAACAGGGCACGTAGCTCTTCCTTTTCTAGCACAGCTCCGTCAAAGGGTTTAGGTTTCACTTGAGAGGGATTATCAAAGGTGTTATGGGCGTTCATTTCTGAATCTGTAAGGATGGTTCCCTTAACTTTGCTTCGATTATTGCCCCTCAGCAAGCAGGTAACCTCTGCACTTTCAGTGGGGTGTAAATTGCACAGGGAAATATGAATTCTGCCTTCATTGTCCACAGAAGCCGATGCACTTATTTGGGGTATGCTTTGGCCATCAAATTCATATTCTCCACAATCCATCATCAAGGGCAACAGGTCAGCATCCTGATGTACCTTATACATGTCAAATACATGATAAGTAGGCGTCAGCAGCATTTTTTCTCCTTCAGTCAGGATAACTGATTGAAGTACATTTATAGTCTGGGCCAGGTTTGCCATTTGAACCCTATCACAATGATTATTGAAGATATTAAAATGAATACCCGCTACCAACGCGTCTCTCAAGGTGTTTTGCTGATATAGAAAAGCTGGATTGGTGCCTGGCTCCACATCAAACCATGTACCCCACTCATCCACAATTAGCCCAATCCTCTTCTCAGGATCATACTTATCCATAATATGAGAATGCCTCTCTATCAATTCTTCCATATAAAGGGCACTTTGCAATACAGAGAACCATTCTCCTTCGGCAAACTCTGTAGCCGATCCTTTAATGGACCAGTCGTCTTTGCACACCCTAGTATAGTAATGAAGGCTCAATCCATCCATCAGGTGGCTGGCTTCCCTCATCATTACTTCTGTCCAATGATAATCATCAACTGAGGCACCGCCGGCTATTTTGTATATTTTATTGTCTCCGTAATTTCTAACATAGGTGGCGTATCTGCGATACTCATCTGCATAATACTCTGCTCTCATACTACCGCCACAGCCCCAGTTTTCATTGCCAACCCCGAAATATTTGAGACGCCAAGGCTCCTCTCGACCATTTTCCTTCCGCCAGTCTGCCATAGGAGAAGTCCCGTCAAAGGTTATGTATTCAATCCACTCCTGCATCTCTTGGACGGTACCGCTTCCCAGATTACCGCAGATATAGGGCTCTGCTCCAATTAGTTCACATAGACGGAAAAACTCATGGGTTCCAAAATGGTTGTTTTCCACCACTCCTCCCCAATGGGTATTTATCATAGTAGGCCGTTCTTCATAGGGCCCAACTCCATCCTTCCAGTGGTAGGTATCGGCAAAACAGCCTCCAGGCCAGCGCAAAACCGGTATTTTAATATTTTTCAATGCCTCAATTACATCATTGCGAATTCCATCAGTGTTTGGTATGGGAGAATCTTTTCCAACCCATATGCCTTCATAAATGCATCGTCCAAGATGCTCTGCAAAATGACCATAGATATTCTTGTTTATTTTTCCTTTTTTCTTTTCTGTTTCAATAATTAATCGCGCCATGACTGTCTCCTTTCTCATGTTTATTTATAGTGCCATTTATTCATCTATCAGTTTATATCTATAAGTTTAACTAATTATTTAATTGATACATTTGCCTATCATTCATTTAGTCAATAATGTATAGATCTGATACATTTGCCCATCATCTATTTAGTCAATAATGTATAGATCTAGATCTATACATTATTGACTGATACTATCTCATCGTAATATACGAAATTACGAAAATCAGCGTGTCCACCAGCTTCCTTTTGGGAATAATAGAATATACCAATACGGTAGCCAATGAATAAATCCAAAGTATATTTCATTTGAAGGTCTGAGCCAATTTTGCTCCAGCTTTCTCCGTCCTCTGAGTAGTAAAAAGTTGCTATATCTCTACTGTTTTCAAAATCAAATGCTATTTTAAGAAAAACCGACTTACCTGATAAAGCTGCAAAGTCTTCTTCAACCTGCTGTCCCTTATCATCTTTTTTGCATACCACTACTTTAGCAACATTATCTTCATCCACCTTTACCCCTACCGTTCCATAGTTGCTTTGAAAAGCCACCAGTCCAGCATAATCGCCAGCTTTTAAACCTTGAGTATCCAGTTCAACAGAAAAAGCACATCTAGGACCACTGGTTCTTTGAGTTAAAGTATTTCTGGCTGTTAAGATGTCCTTTGTAAGGGTATTGGTTCGCAGCCTCAAATAGCCAGGGCGCTCAGTGAAAGACCATAACTCATCTATAGGATTGTGATTCCACTGCCATTGCAATGCTAATTTATTTTCCTTATGGTCAAAGGAGTCGCTGATAATTAAGGGCTCTGCTTCATATGGCTCAAATGGCACCTCAAAGGTTTCGGGGACCTTCCCATCTATACCTATCATTGGCCAATCATTTTCCCAGGTAACAGGAATTAAATATGGTATTCTTCCCACTGATCCATGATCCTGGAATAAAATAGCATACCAATCTCCATCAGGAGTGTCAATAATAGCTCCTTGGGCTATTCCCTGGTTCTGGTATCCCATATCGTCATCCAGTAGAATCTTTCTCTCATATTGCCCTAAAAGCTCTTTAGAACGGTAGCATACCACCCGTCTTCTCCCGTGACCATCAAAGGGCCATTCAATGAATATTAGGTAATAATAGTCACCTATCTTATATGCCCTACAGCCTTCACAGCGTAAACGTATATTTTCAGTAGGAGTTCTAAACAGAAGCTGGTTTACTCCGCCCTCTTTGATTCCGGACAGGTCATCCTTTAGCTCCACTATCTTCACATCACCACAATTATATATTAGGTAGGCCTTACCATCATCGAATAAAAAAGACATGTCATGATAGATTCCTTCCATCACGTACCTGTCCCAATAGCTCTTTTCAATATCATCAGTATAATAAATATATGTTTTATTCATATCGTTACAAGCAAAGCATGCATAATACATGCCGCGATAATACTTTAGGCTGGTAGCCCACTGTCCCTTACCATAGGCATTCTTACCGTTTTTTAACTGGTAAATATCATTGTCTTCAACTTTATCAAATACATATGAGGCCATCTCCCAATGATACAAATCCTTTGACTTTAAAATTGGCGCACCAGGCATCATAAACATGGTTGTAGTTACCATATAATAAGTGTCTCCAACTCTTAAAATGTCAGGATCCGGGAAATCAGCCCAAATAATAGGGTTATGTACTCTCATAGTATACTTCCTTTCCTTTTATACTTGCTAATAATAGTTCTATACTTAATTCCTAGTTATATCTTTTTAATTAATATCAATCTGTTCGAAACATTCCCCTCA
This sequence comes from Clostridiales bacterium, assembly GCA_012522165.1. Lineage (GTDB taxonomy): Bacteria > Bacillota > Clostridia > Caldicoprobacterales > UBA3941 > JAAYGY01. The sequence goes on along the minus strand of JAAYKZ010000269.1, from coordinate 76 downwards.
AAAAATTGATATGTATAGATACTCTTGTTTATATATTATACAATAAATACCCTTGTATAAAGCTTCATATATTGTC
>JAAYKZ010000268.1 GCA_012522165.1 Clostridiales bacterium | reverse complement strand
CATGGCCAGCTCATGAGCAGGGAATTTCACTACACTAAGGGGACGAAGCAGGCTTACTATCCCGTCAGTTAGAGAAATAGGGGAAGTGGTAAGGGTAAGGAGAGATGTTCCTGAAACTAGAAACATGAGGCGTAGAGCCATAAATATACCCTGAATTATCCCTTCCTTGGTAAGTACCAAAAATCCTGCTTTCCATAATACAGTTTCACCGGAAGTGAAGAATATATTAAGGAAAAAGGTTAGTACAATAATAAATATTAGTGGTTTAAGCCCTTTTATAACATACTTGGGGGGAATGCCTGATACAGCAACCACTGTAGCTAAAAATAGAAAAACAAAGGCATATCCTAAAAAGCTCTTTACAAAGAAGATTAGGATTATAAAAATAAAGCTGATTACTATTTTAATTCTGGGATCCAGCAAATGAATAAAGGAGCTGCCAGGAAAATACTGGCCTATGGTTATATCCTTAATCATTGGAACCACCCCTCAACACCCTTAATATCTCCTCTTTGGCTCTCTCTACGGTAAATATATTGTCTGGAACGTCCAAGCCAGCCTCTCTAAGTTTTTTTATAAGGTGAGCTATATTAGGTACAGCCAATCCCATTTCACTAAGCTGTTGGGCGTGCCTGAACACTTCTTCAGGGGTGCCGTCTAATGCAATCTTTCCTTTATTCATCACGATTATCCTATCTACCAGCTTGGCTATATCCTCCATACTATGGGATACCAATATGGTGGTGAGATTATATTTTCTATGAAGCTCAGCGATACGCCCTAAAATCTCGTCCCTTCCTCTAGGATCTAAGCCTGCTGTAGGTTCATCTAGCACCAAAATCTCAGGTTTCATAGCCAGTACCCCAGCTATGGCTACCCTTCTTCTCTGTCCACCACTAAGCTCGAAAGGGGATCTATCCTTGATGCTTTCATAGTCTAGCCCTACTAGCTCCATGGCTTCCTTTACCCTTAGTTCTATCTCAGATGGAGAACAACCTAGGTTCTTGGGGCCAAAGGCAATATCCAAATATACGGTATCCTCAAAGAGCTGATGCTCTGGATACTGAAAAACCAATCCTACCTTCTGTCTCAGCTCTTTTAGCTGCTTGGATTTATGCTCTATCTTAATACCATTTACTTCTATGGTACCAGAGGTTGGCTTAAGTAGACCATTTAGATGCTGAATAAGAGTGGATTTGCCGGAACCAGTATGGCCAATAAGACCCACAAATTCTCCGTCATGGATCTCTACACTTATCCCATCCAAGGCCTTATATTCAAAAGGACCGCCCTCCATGTATACATGACTCATATTTTCTATCTTTATGGGCATAACGCTTTCACCATCTCTTCCGCTGTTAAAATGTCAGCAGGTATATCTAACCCTTCTTTTCGAAGCTCATAGGCTAGTTCAGTAATCTGAGGCACATCTAACCCCAATGCTTTAAGCTCTTCTACCTTGGCAAAAATCTCTCTGGGCTTACCTTCCATGACGATTTTTCCTGCTTCCATAACTATAACTCTATCAGCATTTATAGCCTCTTCCATATAATGAGTTATATGAATTATAGTTATGCCCTCTTCTTTATTTAGATAGTTAATGGTATCCATTACCTCTTGTCTTCCAGCAGGGTCTAGCATTGCAGTAGGCTCATCTAAAATAATAATCTCTGGCCTCATGGCAATTATACCAGCAATAGCAACCCTTTGTTTTTGCCCACCTGAGAGAAAATGGGGTGCAGATTCTGCAAAGTCCTCCATCCTTACCTTTTTTAGAGCCTCATCCACACGTTTGCGTATTTTATTGGGGGGGATGCCTAAATTCTCGGGACCAAAGGCCACATCTTCCTCTACAATGGTTGCTACCAACTGGTTATCAGGATTTTGAAAAACCATACCCGCAGTTTGGCGGATATCCCATACCCTTGACTCATCCCGAGTATCTATGCCTTTTACCCACACAGCTCCTTTTTCAGGTATGTTAATTGCATTTATATGCTTGGCCAAGGTGGATTTCCCCGATCCATTATGGCCAATAATAACTAAGAACTCACCTTTCTCTACATCGAGGGTGACACCATCAAGTGCGGTTATTTCCCTCTCCTCATAATCGGTGTATTTATAAACTACTTCCTGAACTTTTACTATAGGCTCTATAGCGCCTCCCCCCTTAATTCAACAATTCACATAAGAATATTTCTATTATCTAACCCTTATCTTCTAATTTCAAACTTCTAAAGGGTAAAAAGATGGATTAAGCCTCTCAACTTAATCCCTTCATGTCAAAATATTCTTCTAAAGTTAAATAAGTTCTATAATAACTTCCTCAGCACCATCGCCACGGCGTGGTCCTAGTTTTAGAATTCTAGTATAACCGCCGCTGCAGTTTTGCTTTTCATTTCTTTCTCTATATTTAGGACCGTATTCTCGGAAAAGTTTTTCGATCAAAGGATGGTTGACTTCCTTTGTCCTTTCGCGATAGTCTTCTTTACTTTCATCTTTTCTTTTTACCTCTTGATAGTCATAGAGATAAGCCATCATCTTTCTTCTGGCATTTAGTTTTGAGGGTAGATCATTAACTACTTCCTTAGTAACGGTCTGCCCCTTAACATTGTTCATCTCTTTTGTCACTGTTACAGTTTTATCATATTCATTAACCGCTAGTGTGATCAACTTCTCAGCAATGCTTCTTACCTCTTTTGCACGTGCAGCAGTTGTCTTAATTCTGCCATGCCATAAAAGCTCACTTACTTGATTCCTTAGCAGTGCCTTGCGCTGATCACTTGGTCTGCCTAATTTTCTTTTTGCCATTTGAACAACCCTCCTTCACGTAAATGTGCTCCTTTAGAGACTATTCATCACTTTTTTTCAAACTTAAGTTTAAGGCGGCGAGCTTATCCTTTACTTCTTGTAAGGATTTCTTTCCTAAATTTCGTACCTTCATCATGTCTTCTTCAGTTCTCTGAATCAATTCATCCACTGTATTAATGCCCGCTCGCTTTAGGCAATTGTAAGAACGAACGGAAAGATCCAGTTCTTCTATTGTCATCTCTAAAACTTTTTCTTTCTCGTCCTCTTCTTTTTCTACCATGATTTCAACTTCATTAACATGCTCTGTCAATTCAATGAAAAGCATTAGATGCTCGCTCATAATCTTGGCAGCCAAGCTGGTAGCTTCATCAGCTTTTATGCTGCCATCTGTCCATACCTCTAAGGTAAGCTTATCATAGTCAGTAACTTGACCTACACGAGTGTCTTCTACATTAAAGTTTACCCTCTTAATAGGAGTAAATATGGAGTCAATGGGAATAATCCCAATGGGCTGACCAGGCTTCTTGTTCCTTTCTGCTGGAACATAACCTCTGCCCTTCTCTATTGTAATCTCCATATAAAGCTTAGCATCCTCATTCAGGGTAGCAATATGCTGCTCCCCATTGAGAATTTCAACACCCGCATCAGTCTGTATATCTGCACCAGTAAGCACACATGGACCTTGGGCATTAACGGTAACTACCTTTGGTTCATCCTGATCCATTTTTATGGCCAGGTCCTTTAGGTTTAGGATTATCTCCACCATATCTTCCTTAACTCCTGGAATGGTGGAAAACTCATGGAGAACACCCTCCACCTTTATGGATGTGACTGCAGCACCTGGCAAGGAAGAAAGTAATACTCTTCTAAGAGAATTGCCCAGTGTAGTACCAAAGCCTCTCTCCAAGGGTTCTACTACAAACTTACCATAGCTGCCATCCTCTGATAATTCAACAATTTCTATTCTTGGCTTTTCTATTTCAATCATTAATACTAACCCTCCTCATAACTTTT
>JAAYKZ010000267.1 GCA_012522165.1 Clostridiales bacterium | reverse complement strand
GTAAACTAAATACTCCCTACGGAACTATAGATACCCCTGTATTTAAGCCAGTAGGCACTCAAGCTAGTTTAAAAGCTGTTTCCCCAAAAATTTTAGAAGAATTGGAAGCTTAGATTATTGTATCCAATACCTATCATTTATATTTAAGGCCAAGTCATGAGCTTATAAACGAGGCTGGTGGCCTTCATAAATTTATGAATTGGAACAAGCCTATACTGACTGATAGTGGTGGATTTCAGGTATTTAGCCTAGCCGACTTAAGAAAAATTAGCGAAGAAGGAGTAGAATTTCAATCCCATCTAGATGGTTCTTATCATTTTTTTAGTCCTGAAAAGGTAATAGAGATAGAGAACAATCTAGGTGCTGATATAATAATGGCCTTTGATATATGCTCTCCTTATCCCTGCAGCTACGAGGATGCAAAAAAGGATTTAGAAATAACTCTAAAGTGGGCAAAAAGGTGTAAAACAGCCCACCAGAGGGAAGATCAAGCTCTTTTTGGTATAATTCAAGGTGGGATGTATGAGGATTTGCGTCTAAGAAGTGTGCAGGAGATGGTAGAACTAGATTTTCCTGGTTATGGGATAGGTGGTTTGAGTGTGGGAGAACCTAAGCATCTAATGTACAAAGTGTTAGATGTATTAAATCCAGTTATGCCTAAAAATAAACCTAGATATTTAATGGGTGTTGGTTCTCCAGACTGCCTGGTGGAAGGTGTTATGAGAGGAGTAGATATGTTTGATTGTGTTCTACCTACTCGAATTGCACGAAACGGCACAGCTATGACTAGTAGAGGTAGAGTAGTAGTACGCAATGCCACTTATCAAAGGGATTTTACTCCACTTGACCCTAAGTGTGACTGCTATACCTGCCAAAATTTCACTAGGGCCTATCCCCGGCATCTAATAAAAGCGGAAGAGATTTTAGCTTCTATATTGCTTACTATTCACAATATTAGATTTTTAATTAACCTAATGAAAAATATTCGTGAGGCTATATGGGAAGATAGATTACCAGAGTTTAGACAAAATTTCTTTGAAGAGTATGGATATAAAGAATATCTATAATTTTAGATATTTGCTTTGCCATATTTAGCCTTATAATGTATAATAAACTAGTAATTTAGTTACATATCTATGGATATGAGTATTGAGAAAGATCAAAATTAATTACAAAGGGAGGGATAGATATGTTGTTAACCGCTGCTGCAGGCGCACCAGAGGCAGGGGCTGCGGGGTTAATTGCCACTTTTTTTCCTTTTATATTGATGATAGTGGTTTTCTACTTTTTCATTATACGCCCACAAAGAAAAAGAGAAAAAGAAAATAGGGAAATGTTAGCAAATTTGGCTGTGGGAGACAATATTACCACAATTGGCGGAATTTGTGGTAAAATTGTTGCTATTCGTGAAGATATTATTACTGTAGAAGTAGGCGTTGACAAAGTAAAGTTGGTTTTTGAGCGCTGGGCTGTAAGGAGTGTAGATAAGATTACAGCTGACTAAATATGGGGCTGGCCCATAACGTCGACATAGTTTCGACATGGGTAGCCCTTTTTTGTATAAAGTACCCCTCTCTTACTTAATTTAAGTAGGTATATATGGCCGTTTAGTTGCATATTTTATAGTAAAGTTTTAACTATTCTTTTATGTAGGGCTTAGGTTTATCAGCTTATAAAAATGGCGAGGGGATGGGGTAGAATGAAAAAAATTCGAAAAACTTCAAATAGACAGCAACCTGAGTCAGTTGTAAACGCTATAATTGCAGTATTAAAGGGCTCTCTAATTGCCATTATTATTACATTAATTTTCTTCACATTATTTGCTGTTATTATAAAGGTAGCGGATTTACAGGAATCCATAATACCACCAGTAGTTCAGGTAGTTCGAACTCTTTGTATAGCTTTTGGTGGATTGCTAGCAGCTAGAGCAAGCAAAAAAATGGGCTGGTTAAAAGGGGGTATTACTGGAATCTTATATATTCTTATTGCTTTTATAATAAGCTCATTATTTGGTGAATCTAACTTTATGGGTTCTCTTATCCTATCTGATCTTCTTTTAGGAGCAGTTGCAGGTGCTGTGGGAGGTATCATAGGAGTAAATATATAATATTGGTCAAAATTCTTGCAGAAAGGGGCTAGCTATTGTATAATTGTGGTACAATTCTATTAATATTGGTACCAAGGAGGAATAATTATGAATCATATTAAGACATTACATAAGGGAAACTTAAAGGAAACGATATTAAAATCTGGATGTGGCGAATGTCAAGCTTCTTGCCAGTCCGCTTGCAAGACCTCTTGTACAGTGGCAAACCAGAATTGTGAACAAAAGTAAAAATTAAGCTATTATGTAGCTTAGATTTATCGTACTTCCTATAGCAGTGGCGATGCTACTGCTATTTCTATGTATATTATGTTGCATCCGGATATGGTTTTTGGAAGATTTTAAGGCTATTGACTGACATCTTTCAAAGTAATATAATTGATAAAGTGACATTTTTATTTTTTAGTATAATTTATTTCCATAGAAGCTAGTTTGGCTTGCAAAGAAAAAAGGGGGATACAAGATGAAGGCTAAAAGCGGCTGGAAGCTGCTAATTGTAATTTTTGTTATTGCATTTTTATCATACGTAGCACTAAATGGAATACCTCTATGGGGGCCTTATGAAATTCCTCCATTAGGACAACAAGTGCGCCAAGGATTGGACTTACAGGGAGGCCTTTATGTAGTCTATGAGGCTAAGGTAGAGCCTAATGATCCGGATAAAGATAGTAAGATAACTGGTGCTATGAGGGTTATCCGAAGCAGATTGGACAAGGAAGGACAAAATGAAGCTCCTGATTCCAGACAAGGGGATAATAGGATTCAAGTTGAGATTCCAGGAATCCAAAACCCTAAAGAGCTTGCTGATATATTGGCCAAGCCTGCTGTCCTAGAGTTTGAGGGACCAGAAGGAGACATTATCATCACAGGTAAAGACGTAAAATCTGCTAAACCTGCCTATGGACAAGGTAATAAACCTGTAGTTGCCTTCGAGCTTCATTCCGAAGGAGCTGAAAAGTTTGCAGAAGCAACTACCAAGTACCAAGGACAGGTGATTAGGATTTTGTTAGATAAAAACCCTATATCTGAGCCTAGAGTAAACAGTCCTATAACAGGCGGTGAAGGTATTATTGAGGGAATGCAGGATATAGAAGAAGCAAAACAGCTGGCTAACTTGATAGAAAGTGGTGCCTTGCCTGTGGAATTGGAACAGGTAGAGATCCGCACTATTGGTGCAACACTAGGCGTTAATGCTCTAAAACAGGCTATAATAGCTGGTACAATAGGTATAATTGCAGTATTATTATTTATGTTACTCTATTACAGATTACCAGGATTAGCGGCCGATTTGGCTTTGGTGCTATATATTATTATAGTAATGGCAGTTATAGTAATTGCCAAGATAACATTAACTCTCCCTGGTATAGCAGGTATTATATTATCTGTGGGTATGGCTGTAGATGCTAACGTAATTATATTTGAAAGAATAAAAGAAGAAGCACGCTCAGGCAAAACCATAAAGGCAGCTATGGATATGGGCTTCTCTAAAGCTTTTAGGGCAATTTTAGATTCTAATATCACTACTTTAATAGCTGCTGTTGTCCTCCTTTATTTTGGGACAGGGCCTATACAAGGATTTGCCAAAACTTTGATAATAGGAATTATAGCGAGCATGTTTACGGCTATATCCTTTAACCGCTTCGTTTTAAAGCTGGTCATTGGACTGAATATTAAGAATAAAAAGCTTTATGGTATATAAGGGAGGCATAAAAGGATGAATTTTAATATAGTAAAACATTTAAAGATATGGATTGCCATACCCCTAACAATTATTCTCATCGGAATTGGTGTTATTGCTGTTCGTGGGCTTAACTTAGGAATAGATTTTATCGGTGGTAGCACCATACATGTCAGTATTGGATCCCCCTTTGATGTGGATGATATACGGGCCATCGTTAATGAGCAAAATATTAACGCTGATATATTAAGTGCTGGTCAGGATAACCAAGATGCAATTATTAAAATGAGGTATCTTGAAAATCAGCAGCAGATTCACGAAAATATTGTTAAAGCCCTTCAAGAAAAGTATAATCTGAGTTCTGATGCATTTAGTATAGATTTTGTTGGACCCACTATGGGAAGAACACTTATTCAAAATGCACTTATGTCTGTGTTGATAGCTTCTGCTTTGATGCTAGTATATATCTGGATCAGATTTGAGCTAAAATCTGGTGTAGCTGCCGTTATTGCCTTACTTCATGATGTATTGATTATGATAGCAGTAACAGCTATTACAGGGATTCAGATTAATAGCTCTTTTATTGCAGCTGTTCTTACCATAGTTGGTTATTCTATAAACGATACCATTGTTATTTTTGATCGGGTTAGGGAGAATCTAAAACGCATGGGAAGAAAATCGCCTATGTCGGAGATTGTAAATGAGAGTATAAGGCAAAGCATTACAAGAACTCTTAACACCTCCCTTACTACCATATTTGCTGTAGCAGCCCTATATGTTTTAGGGGTAGAATCCATCAAGGATTTCACTCTTCCTATCATAGTAGGTCTAATTGCAGGAACATATTCCTCCGTTTTTATAGCTGGTTCCATATGGGCTGTATGGGATGAAAAGTCTAAAGATGGAAAAATGGCTACTGCAAAATAGTTAATTAAAGCTTCCTGAAGGAAGCTTTTAATTTTGATAACATAGAAGATAAGGTGAAGTTTATGGCGATATTTGAACCTATTGAGCCTGCAGCAAAAGATTTAGATACAATGATAGAGCTTTTTAAGAATGCTTTAGATATTTCTAGGGTAACATCTAGAATATTGCTAAATAGGGGAATTAATGATATAGAGAGTGCCCAGACCTTTTTAAATCCTTCAATAGTAAAATTATTCGATCCTTTTAAGCTTAAAGACATGGACAAAGCAGTGGAAAGAATAGAGAGAGCAATTTCATCTAAAGAGCGTATAACTATTTATGGGGATTATGATGTTGACGGAATGACTAGTTGTGCTGTACTATATAATTTTTTTAAAAGTAAAGATTGTCCCGTAGATGTATATATACCTACTCGACAGGATGAGGGTTATGGCATTAACTGTAAAGCTATTGAAAATATTTATAAAAGAGGCACTCAGCTAATTATAAGTGTTGATTGTGGTATAACCTCAGTAACTGAAGTAAAGTATGCCAAAGACTTGGGTATAGATATGATTATTACTGATCATCATCAATGCGGCTCTACTCTTCCAGAGGCTATAGCTGTAATAAATCCATCTAGAGATGCTGATCTTTATAGCAGACATCCCCTTGCGGGAGTTGGTGTGGCAGGGAAATTAGTACAGGCTATAGGGGGCGTGGAATGCTTAGAAGAGTATATCGACTTAATAGCTTTGGGAACTGTAGCTGACGTGGTTCCACTAATTGGGGACAATAGAATATTAGTATCAAAGGGCTTAGAAAAAATAAATCAGTTACCCTGCCCCGGAATTGAAGCACTAATAGAGACATCTGGTCTAAAGGGAAAAAAGATTAATACGGGAAATATAGCTTTTGGATTAGCTCCAAGGCTTAATGCTGCCGGCAGAATTGATGATCCTTTAAGAGGATTTGAACTGTTAACTGCCAAGAATCTAACTGAAGCCATCCCTTTGGCTCAGATATTGGAAACACATAATAGACACAGGCTAGCTATAGAGATAGAGACTATAAGAGAAGCTGAAGAGATGATTGAGGAGAGTGTAGATTTAAGTTCCGATAGAATAATAGTATTAAGTAAAGAGGGTTGGAATCCTGGGGTTATAGGTATAGCGGCATCTAAGATTGTTGAACGATATTATCGACCATGTATACTTATAGCTGTAGAGGATGAGGTAGGTGTTGGTTCTGCAAGAAGCATAAAAGGATTTAGTATATACGAGGCATTGAAATATTGTTCAGATTTGCTTCAAAAATTTGGTGGTCATGAGCAGGCTGCAGGATTTTCATTGGCTAAAGCAGACATAGAAAAGTTAAGACAGCAGTTATTAGATTACTGCAGTAAAAGAATTGATGATTCTATGCTGATTCCCAGATATTCATACGATTTAGATCTTAAACCTGGTGATATAACGTATAAGCTAGTGGAAGAGTTAGAAGCATTAGAACCCTTTGGTATCGGTAATCCATCTCCAGCCTTTTTATTAAATAATGTGAAACTAGATGCAAACAAGCAGGTCGGTAATGATGGTAAAAATCTTATGATGTCTATAGTATTATGTCGAAGATTATGGGATGGAATTGATTTTGGAATGGGGCAGCGTTTAGAAACTCTATCAGCTGCAAATAGAGCATCTATGGTTACAGGTTTAGAAAAAAATGAATGGAAAGGTATAAGCAAACTCCAATTTAATGTTAAGCAAATAAACATATCATTATGTAAAAGTCAAGATTGGGATGAGTTTTTATCTTACTTTTATCTGAAATTATTTGATGCTTTTTTTCGTGATTTTTTGTATAATAAGCAATATAATAAAAAAATATCTACTCTCCAGCCCTCATCCTTGAAACCATTAGAAATAGATGATATTATGGAGAAAATTAATACAACTAGAATAGGATCTGTAATTCTAGTAAATTCACTATCAAATAGCCAAAGGATTGCTCAAAAAATATTGGATTATAATCTTACTGAAAAGGTTTCCTTAAGCTATGGAGAGCCAGATAGATGGGCTGGTATTGGTGTAAATTCTATAGTCTTCGCGCCTAGCTATAGTAGTATACCTTTTTCAGACTATAGAAACATCTATGTATTTGAAAATGAAATTCCTTATTGCCTTATAGATTGTATGAGTTTAGGCAATGCTAAAATCCGTCAGATTGTGAGCAAGGATGGTAAAGTAGAAAGGGATACAGTAATAGATAAAGAATATTTAGTTCAATATAATGATTTTGCTTCTCTTTATAGATGGCTACAATCTAATAAAGACAAACCCCTTGTCTGGCAAGGATGGATTGAACTAATTGAGAATTATCAAAAGAATACAGATGTAGATATTAATGGATTTCAGCTAAGGCTTATACTTAAGGTATTTGAGGAATTAAATTTTATCAAAGTTGAATCTGGTCACAAGCTTGTTAGAATCCAATTCATTGAGAAACCAAAACCTCGGGATCTTCAGGAGAGTACTTTATATGCTTATTATAATGATTGGTTGAATATGATAAAACAACAGCAAATTTGTAAATTTTAAGGAGGATTTCTTATGAATCTTAAGGATAAAATTCGAATAATACCTGACTTCCCTAAAGAAGGAATTAGTTTTAAAGACATAACCACCATATTACAGGACAGAGATGCTTATAAGTATACCGTTGATAAACTAGTAAAGATTTGTAAGCAATGGGATCCTGATTTTATTGTAGGACCTGAAGCACGAGGATTCGTAATTGGCGCTCCTTTGGCATATGGCTTGGAAATAGGTTTTGTTCCTGTTCGAAAACCTGGGAAATTACCTGCTGATACTGAACAATATGAATATGATTTAGAATATGGAACAGACATCCTAGAAATTCATCGTGATGCAATAAAACCAGGTCAAAAAGTGGTAATAGCTGATGATTTGCTAGCAACTGGTGGTACTGCATTGGCAACAGCCAAGCTTGTAGAAAAACTAGGGGGCATTGTAGCTGGAATTGTTTTTGTTATTGAGTTATCCTACCTCAATGGTAGAGAAAAACTAAAAGAATATAACGTTGATACATTGATTCAATTTGAAGAATGATTAATGAAGGATAAGAATTAACTATAAAAGGGCGTATGGGAGATGACAGATTTCGATAGAAAGATAAATATGCTGGAAACTAAAGCGCAGCAATTGTATGGTGATGAAGGCGTAAAAAAAATCATTAAAGCTTATGCCTATGCTGAGAATGCCCATAATTCTCAATTAAGATCTTCGGGAGAACCATATATCATCCACCCTTTAGAAGTAGCCCTTATACTTATGGATTTAGGTTTAGATGTTGATACCATAGTTGCCGGACTGCTTCATGATGTTGTCGAAGACACTGGCGTTCCCATAGAAGAGCTAATCAAGCTTTTTGGAGCGGAGGTAGCAGGTCTGGTTGATGGTGTAACTAAATTAGGGAAAATAGCTTTTAAGACTAAGGAAGAGCAGCAGGCTGAGAATTTGCGTAAAATGTTTTTGGCTATGGCCAAGGACATTAGAGTGATTATAATAAAGCTTGCTGATCGTTTGCATAATCTAAGAACATTAGAATATGTGGATGAAGAAAAACAAAGGGAAAAAGCTTATGAAACTTTAGAAATATATGCGCCTTTAGCCCATAGGCTGGGTATTTTTAAAATCAAATGGGAATTAGAAGATACGTCCTTAAGATATATTGATCCAAAGGGATATTACGATTTAGTAGAAAAAATTGCCATAAAAAGGAAAGAAAGAGAAAAATATATTCAAGAGATTATAGAAACCTTGAAGATAAAATTAGATGAAATGAATATAGAGGCAGAGATTGAGGGAAGACCTAAACATTTTTATAGTATCTATAGAAAAATGTATATGCAGCATAAGGATTTCGAACAGATATATGATCTATTGGCTATAAGGGTAATAGTAAATACAGTAAAGGATTGTTACGGAGTGTTGGGCGTAGCTCACACCTTATGGAAACCTATTCCTGGGAGATTTAAGGACTATATTGCAGTACCTAAGCCTAATATGTATCAATCTCTTCACACCACTGTAATTGATTCTAGAGGCGAGCTCTTTGAAATTCAAATAAGAACTTGGGAGATGCATCGTACTGCTGAATATGGTATTGCTGCTCACTGGAAATATAAAGAAGGAAAGAAAAGCTCCTCAGATTTTGATGAAAAATTAGCCTGGCTTAGGCAGCTACTGGAGTGGCAAAGCGATTTAAAGGATGCCAGAGAGTTTATGGAAAGCTTAAAAATCGATCTCTTTACCGATGAGGTTTTTGTCTTTACTCCAAAAGGAGACGTAGTAGATCTACGTAAAGGTGCCACTCCTTTAGATTTTGCTTATGCTATTCACAGCGACGTGGGCAACCGATGCATTGGTGCCAAGGTTAATGGAAGAATTGTTTCATTAGACTATGTTCTCCAAACTGGAGATATAGTTGAGATACTTACCTCATCTTCGAGTAGTGGTCCTAGCCGTGACTGGTTAAATATTGTAAAAACCAGTCAAGCCAAGAACAAAATAAAACAGTTCTTTAAAAGGGAACGTAGAGAAGAAAATATTGAAAAAGGCAAAGAAATGCTAGAGAGGGAGGCAAGGAGGCAAGGATATTCACTATCTCAACTTTTACCTAAGGATTGGCCAGAAGCAGTATGGAGAAAATATGGTTTCAACTCTGCTGAAGACATGTATGCTGCATTAGGCTATGGTGGCATAACCACCAATCAGATTCTCTTTAGGCTTATTGATGAATATAAGAAGGCAAATAAGCGAGAGAGAGTAGAAGAATTAGATGCAAAAAAAGATGTAAAACCCCAAAAGATTCATACAGCCAATGATAAAGGGGTAAAGGTAAAAGGTATTGAAAATATTATGGTTCGTTTTTCCAAATGCTGCAATCCAGTTCCAGGAGATGATATTATTGGATATATTACCAGAGGCAGAGGAGTATCCATTCACAGGGTTGATTGTATAAACCTTAAAGATCCTTTGGTGGAGACACAAAGGCTTATTGAAGTAAATTGGGTAGATGAGTATAAAGCCTCATTTAGCTCTGAAATACAAATTTTAGCTAGAGACCGGCAGATGCTTCTTGCAGACATTACTAAGGCTATGTCAGATATGAAAATAAACGTTACAGCTGTAAATGCTAGGACTACTAAAAATAAGCAGGTAGTAATTAATATTATGATAGAAATAAATGATATAGAACAGCTTAGGAAAGTAATTAAGCAATTAAAGAAAATAGATGATGTCTCAGATGCATATAGGGTAAAGGCTTAGAGTATTGAAAAATTAGGAGTGATTGATTACATGAGAGCTGTTATACAGCGGGTTAGTACAGCTAAAGTCCAAGTTGGACAAGAGGTGACTGGAGCAATAAATAATGGTTTTTTAGTTTATCTTGGAGTAGAAAAAGACGATAAAAAGGAAGACTTGGATTATATCCTAGATAAAACCATCAATTTGAGGGTATTTGAAGATGACAATGGAAAAATGAATTTATCCATTAAGGAAGTAGGCGGAAGTGTTCTTGCTGTTTCCCAATTCACCCTGTGTGGTGACTGTAGAAGGGGTAGGAGACCAAGCTTTAGCAATGCCGCTGATTTGGATAAGGCTGAAGATTTCTATAATAGATATATAGAGGAACTCAGAAATAGAGGTATTCATGTAGAAACTGGTATTTTTAGAGCTCATATGTATGTAGAATCCATAAACGACGGTCCCGTTACTATTTTGTTGGATAGTAAGAGGACTTTTTAAATGCAAGGAGGCAAAGTTTTGATGGAAATTATTACAATGCCTGTAGGGCTACAGTCCGCCAACTCCTACATTATCTATGATCAAGCCAAGGGAAATGCTGCTGTTATTGACCCCGGTGGAAATGGTGAGGATATACTAAATGGAATTACATCCCGGAATTTAGAACTTAAGTATATTTTGTTAACTCATGGACATTTTGATCATATAGACGCTGTAGGTTGGTTAAAGGACAAAACAGGTGCGAAAGTTGCCATTCATAAAGACGATGCTTCATGTTTGGTGGACAGCTCAATAAACCTATCTCATTCTCTGGGTAGAGAGTCTGTTCAGCCCCAAGCTGACCTATTGTTAAACCATGGGGATACTATAAGAATAGGGGATATAGAACTAATAGTTATTCATACGCCTGGACATTCCTTGGGCAGCATATCTTTACTAGCTGACAATGCTGTGTTTACAGGTGATACATTATTCAGAGGTTCTATCGGCAGAACTGATTTTTTGGGAGGTAGTATGGGCCAAATCTTAAACTCCATTAAGAATAAGCTGTTGGTGTTAGACGACAATACCATAGTCTATCCTGGTCATGGTCCTAAAACTACTATAGGTTATGAGAAGGCCACTAATCCCTTTTTGGAAGGATTGATTTAGTTTGCTTATATATGTTTCTTCTACAGTCTCTGGGTATATAAATGAATTAGCAGAACTGGTAAGAGCCTTTTTCCCAGGGGTTACAGTAAAAATAGCTAATGGAGATTTCAATGAGCTTTCAAGCAATGATTTAGTATTTAAGTGCCATCATACTAGAAAAGAGGATAATATAATTGAAGTAACAGTAGAATTTTTTGCTGGATCTGAGCAAAAAGGCAAATTTCATAAACCTTGTCAAGTAGATCAAGGTTTATCAAAATTTGAGCAAAGAAGGATAATAAAAAATTGTATTAAACTTTTGCTCTATGATGTTTTGGAGAATCTTACTGGCCGCAACTTAGAATGGGGTTCCTTAACAGGTATTAGGCCGACAAAGATTGTTCATAGTTTAATGGATGAAGGTTTTGAAGAGGAAAGAATCCTAAATATACTACATGACGATTATAGAGTAAGCTCTGAAAAAGCCAGATTGCTAATAGATATAGCCAAAGTTCAACGTCCTTTTTTTGAAGAAAATCATCCAGAAAGGATATCGGTATATATAAATATCCCCATATGTACCACCAAATGCCTTTTTTGTTCCTTTCCTTCTACTATCATAGACCGTTGTGATCATCTAATCGATGATTACATTATGGCCCTAGAAAAGGAAATGAAAGCCATGTCCCAAGTAGCAATGGAAAAGGGAATAGAAGTAGAAACAGTTTATATAGGAGGGGGGACTCCAACTTCCTTAAATATATTTCAGTTAGAGAAGGTTTTGACAGCCATTCAAAAATATTGGGGATTTCAAAACTGGAAAGAATATACCGTAGAGGGCGGAAGGCCTGATACAATGGATAAGGAAAAGCTAGGGCTTCTTAAAGATTACAATGTTACACGAATTAGTATAAATCCTCAAACTATGAACAACAGGACTTTAGAGGCTATAGGTAGAGACCATAGATCAGAAGAAATTGTCCATTGTTTTAATATGGCTAGAGAAATCGGATTTGATTCTATAAATATGGACGTAATAGTGGGATTGCCGGGAGAGGGCATTAAAGAGGCTAATCATACCATGGAAGTTATTAAGGGCCTTTTTCCTGATAATTTTACTGTCCATACCTTAGCTGTTAAGAGGGCGTCTAGGCTTAAAGATAGTTTAGATGATTTCAAATTTCCCTCTACAGAGGTAGCAGCTGACATGATGAATATATTTTATCAAGGTGCAATATCAATGGGCATGAGGCCTTATTATTTATATAGACAAAAATATATGCTGGGTAATATGGAAAATATAGGATTTGCAATTCCTTCAAAAGAATCTATATACAATATGCAGATAATGGAGGACCAACAAACAATTTGGGCCTTTGGAGCAGCTGCTATTTCAAAGTTTTGTTATCCATCAGAGGGACGAATAGAGCGTGCACCCAATGTTAAAAATATAGATGAATATATCAAGCGAGTAGATGAAATGATAGAGAGAAAAATGAAGTTGACTTTTTAATTGCCAGATATTATAATTTAGAAAATTGATGTGTTTGTTAATTTAATATGGCAAAGGTGAGGAAGGGTAGAGTAGCTAGTGGAGCTAAAAAGAGATGAGGTGTCGTGGCTGAAAGCACCTCTTTAGTATAAGCTAGTGAACGACGACCCTAGAACCGACCTGCCGAACTTAAGTAAGCAGTGTACGCGTAAAAGCGTTAAATTTTTAAGCGGGAGAAGCCTATATATGGATTCTCCAACAAGGGTGGCACCGCGGGAAACGCTCCCGTCCCTTTCATGTGATGATTGGGATGTGAGTGTTTTTTTATTAAGTTTCTATTGAGTCAAAAAAAGGAGGAGGAAAATGCTTACAAAAGCACCAAGAGGTACAAAAGATGTGTTGCCTAGTGAATCTTATAAATGGCCTTATTTAGAAAACACTATTCGCGAGATTACAGAACTATTTGGATATAAAGAAGTGAGAACTCCTGTCTTTGAGCATACCGAATTATTTGTACGTGGAGTAGGAGACACCACTGATATAGTGCAAAAGGAGATGTATACATTCCTTGACAAAGGGAATAGGAGCATTACTTTAAAACCTGAGGGAACGGCAGGTGCAGTTAGGGCATATATAGAGCATGGCTTGTATAATATAGATCAGCCTGTAAAGATGTATTATTTAACCCCGGTTTTTAGATATGAAAATCCTCAGGCAGGCAGACTTAGAGAACATCATCAATTTGGGGTTGAGGTTTTTGGAGCCAAAGAGGCTTCAGTAGATGGAGAGATAATCATCTTAGCAATGAAGTTGTTTGACAGGCTAGGACTTAAAGGATTGGAACTAAATATTAACAGTATTGGATGTCCTAATTGTCGGCCCAAATACCATAAGGTTTTAAAAGAATATTTAAAGGCTCATTTGGATCAACTCTGCCATACCTGCAACACCCGGTACGAAAAGAATCCGCTGCGGATTTTAGACTGTAAGAATAAGGAATGTGGTGTTATTGTAAAAGATGCTCCTGTTATATTAGATTATCTATGCGAAGAATGT
>JAAYKZ010000266.1 GCA_012522165.1 Clostridiales bacterium | reverse complement strand
TCTTTTTCTTCAATTTCTTTATCTTGTTCTATAGCTATATCTTTTGAACTTACTCCTATGTCTTCAATTTTATTATCATTAGTGCCTTTATAGCTACATTGTTTTCCTCCAGTTATTTTTCCTAAACTTTAGCCATGTTAAATTATGATAGTTACTTTAGAGAGCGATTATTTATGCTCTCCTAGCTGTTTCTAGGATTGCAAATATAAGCACCGCTATAATAAATATTATAATATATAACATATAACAGCCCCCCTTATATTAAATAATTAAGCTAGGTTTTGACTTCCTCAATCCTCTCTCCGTAGATTTGTGTCCATTATATACCCTGGTGGTATCTATCATGAATTCTATACCGTTTTTACTCTATCTACTAACTCCTTTGATCATAAATAGAAGCATCCATGAAAGTTTTCATCTAATATCTGAATTATCTCAATTCTGTCCAATTTGAACCTTCTTATAATTATAATATCTTATTACATATCACCAAGAATTCCCACTGATTAAATTGAACGGAGCTGTCTAGCAAATGTTTGCTACATTCTGATAGGGCTCTAATATGCAATAGATAGGCTTTATTCGAATAAATGAATTTCATAACAGTTGAAAGACATCTTTTTACTTTATCTGATATGTCCATATAGATTCTAGTAAAAGCATATATAGTCAGCATTATTTTAATTAAAATATTTAAAGTTTTTATTCTCTATGGTGTTACCTGTTTACCTTATATTTCTTAGATCCTTATATTAATCCATATGGCATACTGTTCTCATTCATATACACTTGCCATATCTCCAATTTCTTTCTTTAGCTCGTCCACTAGCTTCTTTGGTTTTAGGACTTTTGCCAGTCTTCCATATCCTAATACCCACTTTTTTATATCAGTTAACCCATTGACTTTAGCCTTAAAAATAATAGAATCATCTTCTAACCAAACTATCTTTTGAGTCGGTAACCAAAGCTTTTCTGAAACCCAAACTGAAGCGGGATGGTAAAAACGAATTTCCACATTGTATTCTTTTCCGGGATTTATGAGATCTAAAGTGTTTCGCATATAGGTAGTGATAGAAAAGTTAAGAGGAACATAATATCTTTCATTCAATACTTCAATGCTTTCAATTCTAGCTATCTTAAAAATCCTGATTGCGTCACGCAAATTACAATGGCCTATTACATACCATGACGAATTGCGATATATAAGATTATAAGGTTCTACCTTGCGGATTGTAACTTGTTTTTTTGTGGGGTTATTATATAAAATTGATATTTTCTTTCTACTAGATATAGCTTTTCGAATTGTGGACAGATGCGTTTTTATTTTAGGAGATACATCTACGTTTCCTTTTGCAAATACACTATCATCTTCTGCAATAAAATTTGATTTCCCCATTATGCCACCTTGAGCTGCTTTGATTTTGGCAAAAGCTGCCTTAATTTCTCGTTCATAGTGAAAGCCATTTTCCTGAGTAAGCATCTCTTCTGCTAATAATATAGCATTATACTCGTTTTCGTTTAATCTAGGTGGCTTAAACTCATAAGCCTCACTAATAAAATATCCTCCACGTCTTCCTGACAAACCATCGATTGGTACACCAGCTAATCTTAATGATTCTATATATGCTTTAACATTTCGCGGCGTAGTTTCTAATATATCAGCCAGTTCAGTTGCACTGAGAATATAATTTGTTTGTAGTAGGCAAACACATATTATAATATACAAATCCGATGTAATTATACTACCATTGGTATTAGCTAATAAATTTTAATATATAGTATGTATTGGTTACACTATTTTATCTGAATAACACAAAATGATCGAATGGTATTTCAATACATCTCATGTATCGGTTACATGTTCGTCTATCAATCTACTCATTATGGAATGTAAAATTTCAATATATTCTATATTTCGGTTACATCCATATCTACGTCTCTCCCTTCACTAGGAGCAGAGATATTTCAATACACTTCATGTATCGGTTACACTATACTATTTGATACAAAATTTATAATAGATGGTTTATTTTAATAGATCTCATGTGTGATTACACAAACAAAAATAAGGGTTCCCAGGATTATCAATTCACATTAAACTGCTTTGTCTAGAAGTTAGACTACATTTTTCCAATCGATTAGTTTTAAAACTTAATTTGAATCTCAACCTACTAACAACCTTGCTAATTAAGACTTTCTAGCTGGCTTCATAATATGATATTAGTTTCTCAATTGGAATAAGTCAAATAAATATATCTTCAGGATCAGAACCGCCATTACCAATTGTCTCTTCATAGAAATGAGCTTTGCTTACCGTTTGTAAAATAGTAATAAAATCATAATCTTTGTCTATCACATTTTTAATCTCTGCTTTAAAAGCCATTAGATTAGATGGAGTTATGTGTCCTCTAAATACAGATTTCTGATGGTGTTTAAAATATTTCTTACAGATTTTAAACACCTTATGCACTCTTTTTACTCCAACATCATAAAAAACAATAGCATAATTATAGTTTTTCTTTTTACTCATGTTTTTTTCTCCATATTGAAAGGTATGAAGTCTTTACCTTCCATAATAAATTTTATCAGTTTATATGCATCCAAGCGGACAGCATGTTTATAAGACACACGCCTTTTAAGTCTAGGATGTTCAAAAGTTTCATTAATCCGGTTTTCGAACTCATTTATAAAAATTTTTCTTCCCTGTTCATTAAGCAATGAGTAATTTAGTTCTTTAATGAAATGCTTTTCTACAGTTATTTTTCTCCTGTTCACGCAATCAAAAATAGTTTTAAAAACTATTATTGGCTTAAACACCTCTGATAAATCTAGACTTAATGAAAATCGTCTTTCTGCTGGTTCATGTAAAAATGAAATAGTTTGATTTAAATGAGTATGATAGATTTGAGTAATAGTTTTTGTATACAAAAGAGTGTTTCCAAAGGATATGAGAGCATTAATGGGATTATCAGGAGGCCTCTTTACTCTCTTGTTC
>JAAYKZ010000265.1 GCA_012522165.1 Clostridiales bacterium | reverse complement strand
TTTATTCAACAATTAAGCTGTATTATTGGATAGGCTTATATATATCAATACGACAATAATATATTGAGGTGACATAGTCAATTTAAATGTTAGAAAAGTAAGTAGAGGGTTTATATAGTTTAATGTACATAATCAATTTTTCATATATATATACATAAAAAAAGTCCCTATTAATAAGTAAATTATAGCCTAGGGGTGATGTCATGTCTATACATAAGCTCATTCAAGCCTTAAACATTAGCAAAAATGTACGCAAACAACTAATGATGAGAAGAGTGCTCCTGTCCCTTATACCCATAATTTTATTTTCCATCTATCTATATGGTTGGAGAGTTCTAGCACTACTTGTAATAGTGACTATATCTGGTGTTATAACGGAATATTTATTTGAGAGAACTAGAAAGTCAAAACCTTCGGATTCTGTGCTGGTTACTTGTTTTCTGTTTACCTTAACTTTGCCTATAACCATTCCCTATTGGATTGCTATTGTGGGCATAGTATTTGCTGTAACCTTTGGCAAACAGGTATTTGGTGGCTTCGGACGCAATGTGTTTAATCCAGCATTGGTAGGAAGATGTTTTATATACATATCTTTTCCATCATTTATGACTAGCAATTGGGTCAAACCTTTTACTAGTTTTCCTGGAGGTTTTGCTGCGTGGATGCCCAATGTAGTAGATGCTACTACCCAAGCTACACCTATGACTTTAATTCAATTGGGAGAAGAAGTACCCTATAGCATGGGACAGCTTATAGCAGGGAATATACCAGGATCTATAGGAGAATCCAGTGTTATTTTAATAATACTAGCAGCAGTATATCTAATTTACAAAAAGACTGCATCATGGCAGATTATGGTTTCAACTTTGTTAGGTATGTTAGGTATTGAAAGCATTTTTCTATTAATAGGTATTTCAAACTTTTCAAATCCGCTTATGAGCATATTGTCGGGAGGCTTTTTATTTGCAGCAGTTTTTATGGCTACTGATCCTGTTACGGCCCCCTCACAAGCTAATGTAAAAATTATTTTCGGGTTACTAGTAGGTACTATAGCTTCAATTATTAGAAATTTTTCTGTTTTTCCCGAAGGGGTGATGTTTGCCATCCTTATTGTCAATTCTTTTGTTCCTCTAATGGATAGTATTGCAAAGAATGCCAAGAGCAAGGGAAAGAAGGTGACAATATGAAAGAAAGTCCTTGGTTCAATCTTGTATTTATGTTTATCATCACTGCTGTATTAACCAGTATTTTATCAGGTATATATGAGTATACAAAACCCATAATTCAAACAAATGAGGACATTACCATCAAAAAAGCTCATCTATATGCATTTAACATAGAGTATCCTACTGATGCTTCCTCTGATGAGATTGAAAAAATCTATAATGAGAAAATTCAAGTAGAATCCATAGATGGTACCCAAGTATATGTTGTCAAAGGCGTAGATGATCAACCAGAGGCCTATGGTTTTACATTTGCTGGTGGAGCTTTATGGGGAGAGATAAAAGGTATCATAGCTCTATCTCCTGATTTAAATAAGGTCATAGGAATCGATTTTACTGAGCAGAACGAAACCCCGGGGCTTGGGGGAAGAATTGACGAGGCAGAATTTAAGGAGCAGTTTAGAGGTGTAGATCTAAATAGCGAAGCCGCTCCATTAACTTATAGAACAACATCCCAGCCAGGTCAAGTAGATGCCATTACAGGTGCTACTTTAACATCCAATTCAGTACTAAAAATTTTAAACGAAACCATAGGAGTGGCAAAGAAAAGTATAGGTGGTGATCAGGGTTGAAGAATGAAATTAAGACAATAACCGAAAAGGATCTTTGGACGGAAAACCCGGTTATAAGACAGATACTGGGTATATGTTCTGCACTAGCTGTCACCAATTTAATGGCCAACACCTTTATTATGGGTATGGGTGTTACCTTTGTAACGGCTTTTTCCAGTATGACGGTTTCCTTTCTAAGAAATGTTATTCCAAGGAGAATTAGAATGATGGTGCAGACTTTAATTATCGCTTCTTATGTTATCATCGTTGATATTGTCCTTAAGGCATATTTGCCTGACATTAGCGCTAACCTAGGACCATATGTAGGGCTTATTATTACCAACTGTATTATAATGGGACGCTGTGAAGCCTATGGTCAAAGCAATCCTCCATTGCTAGCTTTCTGGGATGGGATGATGTCGGGACTGGGCTATACGCTGGTTCTAATGTTTATTTCTTTTATCCGTGAACTGATGGGGTTTGGAACTCTATTTGGCATTTCTGTTCTGGGTGATTGGTGGACTAGGTGGACTATTATGGTTATGCCAGCCAGTGCTTTCTTTGTCTTGGCAATAATAATTTGGGCAGTTCAGGCTAGGCAGTCCAAAAAAAGTGCGGAAAGGGGGTAGACATTAATGTATATAAATCCAATTGTTATATTCTTTGCATCCATATTTACTAGTAATATTGTTTTGACTAACTTTTTGGGTATGTGTTCATATTTAGCTATATCAAGGGATCTAAAATCTTCTTGGGGTCTTGGGCAGGCAGTTATATTCGTTATGACCATAACTACTATTTTAAACTATCTAGTATATAAATATATACTTGTACCAGCAGAATTGGAATACTTAAGATACATAGTATTTATTATTGTAGTCGCTGCATTTGTTCAATTGCTAGAGATGGTCCTGGAAAGATTTATGCCAGGCCTATACTATACTTTGGGTATATTTCTACCTCTTATTACTGTTAATTGTGCCATCCTAGGTGTTGCTCTATTTATGGTTATTAGGGAATATACTTTCATCCAATCCCTAGCCTATGGCGCGGGAGGAGGCATAGGATGGGCATTGGCTATAGTGGCTTTAGCTGGAATAAGAGAAAAAGTAGATGAGACAAAGATTCCAAAGGGATTGCAAGGACCGGGCTTTGCCTTAATTGTTACAGGGATTATGGCAATGGCTTTTATCGGCTTATCTGGCATAGCCAATATTCAGTAGGGGGGATATTAGTGTCGGTACTCATAACAACATCTATAATTACGGCTATTGGAGTTTTTTTAGCTGCACTACTAACTTTAGCGGAGCGTTTCCTGCTTGATTATGGTATTTGCAAAATAACCATAAATGGAGATAAAATTTATCAAGTAAGGGGAGGAAATCATCTTTTAGGGAGCTTACAGGAACAAGATATATTTATACCTTCTGCTTGTGGCGGGAGGGGAAGTTGTGGACTATGTAAAGTAAAAGTTTTAGAAGGTGGGGGGCCGCTTTTACCCACTGAAACTCCATATCTAACAAAAGAGGAGATAGAAAATCATACGCGGCTAGCTTGTCAGGTTAAGGTAAGAAATGATATTGAAATACTAATTCCTGAAGAGTTATTTAGTATAAGGGAATATGAAGCAAAAGTTGTTAATTTCAAGGATCTAACCTATGATATAAAACTTATTAGCCTTCAACTAAAGGGAGATGAGACTATAGATTTTGTAGCAGGTCAATATGTACAGCTAAAAATCCCTGTGTATGGAAACATCAAGGAGGAAGTATATAGGGCTTATTCTATAGCATCACCTGAATCCAATAAGAAACAAATAGACTTAATTATAAGAAGGGTGCCCAAGGGTATTGCCACTACATATATTTTTGATTATCTAAAAAAAGGAGACACTATATTTTTTAACGGTCCATATGGGGATTTTTATCTTAGGGACAGTCAGCGAGAAATAATCTATATTGCCGGAGGTTCGGGACTGGCTCCTATTAAATCCATGCTACACAAAATGATTGAGGAAGGAATTGATCGCAAAGCAACTTTCTTCTTTGGCTGCGTTAGTGGAAGGGATCTTTACTTTGTAGAAGAAATGAAAAGCTTCGAGGAAAAACTTCCAAATTTCAAATTCATTCCTGCTTTGTCAAACCCTAATCCTGAAGACAATTGGTTAGGGGAAACAGGATTAATCACAGAAGTAGTTGACCGGCATATAAGTAGCGATGGCGATTATGAAGCATATTTGTGCGGCAGTCCTGGCATGATAAATGCCAGCATAAAGGTGTTAAGGAGCAAGGGTATTCCTGAAGAACTCATATTTTACGATAAATTCTAGGAGGTGGAGTATATGAAACAGACACCGGAACTAGATCGTATTCAAGAATTGATGCAGCCAGGTGTTATAAGTAAGGACGGTTTTTTAGGCAATGATACAAGGAATCTAACTGATATCTTAGCAGACGATCAACGAATTGTGACTAACCTGGGATTTACCCATCAAGAGTTAGCTAACGCTATGGAAGAATTAACTGAAGTGGGAAAAAAAGCCTTTGGTAACCCAGTGTTAGTAAGAGGTTTTTTGGAGGTTACAGTAGATAGTTCTAAAGGAAAAATGGCAAGCCCTTTTGGAGGATTATTTGATAAAGAAAATGTAGTAGTAGTGAATAAAAAAACAGGTGAAAGCATTAGATGGACTACGCTTAATATACATATGATAAGAGATCACGGTTTTTATGAAGGAAAAGGCTCATATTTTCGTGTTGAACCTGAAGACTTAGTTAGAGTGCTAGAATTATACGTTGGATAAAATGTTAAATTTACAAAACCCTTATTCTGTGTTATTATGGAGAATATTAGTATAATAATTTTCTAGTGCGTATATATTGCACAGAATGAGGGGGGTCCTATTTGAATACCTTATTGCGGTTATTATCCTATATTTTGACCAGATTAACCTTGCTAGCGGTTATAGCAATACTTATTATTTTAGCTATTTTTATTGGTTTTGATTGGGCTAATATAAATGTAATCATTAATGAAGCTTTGACTAAGCGGACTGAGGTAATACTTACAAATCAAGAACCTACAGAGCTTAACAAATTTTTTACGCAAGAGTATCTGGATAGAGATCCATTGTTATCAAGAAATCCTTATGAGAGCTATGATATTACTAAATATGACCATCGTATAAAGGTAAAGAAATTATGGGTATGGCCGTGGCAGGATAAAACAAAAGTTGTTGTAGAGGAAATAGTTACTGGTATAGAAGGTAGTAATAAGAATGAAGACTCAGAAGAAACCATTATACCTGCTTGGGAAAGTGGAGAAAAGATTGTTGTGATGGAAAAGGATGGTAGATGGAGGATTGAAAATGTAATTTTGTCCAAACCTATAGAGCCTGAAATAGAAAATCAAACTCAACAGCAAGGAGATGTACAGGAAGACCAGAATGAGGAGAGTTTAGAAGAGCAACAGGAAGAAGGGCAAGAAGAATAGTTAGCTGCAGAAATGCAGCTTTTTTTATTAAAAGCTATATTTTCTAAACTAAATCAGTTAAGAGGTTTACTTATCAATTGCACATAATATTAATAAATATTAACTAAAACAACTAGTTAGTTTATTATTTGTCTATCAATTGTGGTATAATATCGTAAGTTTTTCTATTGTGTTATGATAGGTCAAAATGAGTTAAAATGAATGAGTCGTGTGATTTAAAATCAATTTGGGTTATGGAATATATGGAGGAATATAAATGAGACTAAGATCTTTAACTATAGGCAATACAAAACTTTCTAACAACGTATTACTTGCACCCATGGCAGGAATAACGGATCTACCCTTTCGCTTAATATGTAAAGAATATGGATGTGGTATGGTTTATACAGAAATGGTCAGTGCTAAAGGCCTATATTATGGAAGTCAAAAAACAGAAGAATTGCTAAGAATACATCCTAAAGAGCATCCTATAGGTGTTCAGATATTTGGGTCAGAGCCAGAAGTAATGGGATTGATGGCGCAGAAGATCTCTATGCAAGATATTGATATAATAGATATTAATATGGGCTGTCCTGCCCCAAAGATTGTAAAAAACGGTCAAGGATGCGCTCTTATGAAAGATATAGATAGGGTACGTAAGGTAGTAAGGGCCGTAGTAAAGCATTCATCCAAACCTGTTACTGTGAAGATCCGAAAGGGTTGGGATGATACTCAAATAAACGCGGTGGAAGTTGCAAAAGCTGCTATGGAAGAAGGTGCAGCAGCTATTACAGTTCACGGTAGGACTCGTGAGCAATTTTATGCAGGTAATGCAGATTGGGATATAATTAAAGAGGTTAAACAAGCCGTAGATATACCAGTGATAGGAAACGGTGATATATTTACGCCTGAAGCAGCTGCTAAAATGCTTGATTATACTGGATGTGATGGTGTAATGGTAGCTAGGGGAGCTCAAGGACAACCCTGGATTTTTAGGGACATAATACATTACTTAAAAACAGGAGAAACACTACAACAGCCATCTGTATGGGAGAGGATAAATATTGCACTGAAACAACTGGAGCTAGCCGTAAAATATAAAGGAGAAAAATTAGGAGTAATTGAAATGCGAAAACATATAAGTTGGTATCTAAAAGGCATGAAAAATGCTAACTCTGTAAAAAACGCCATAAATAGGCTAGAGTGTAAAGAACAGATAAAAAAAACCCTTTTAGAGTATGTAGAAAAAGAGTATAATTAAAAAAGGAAATATTAGTAAGGATATGCCAGGAGGAGCTTATGAAAAGAATTGTAAGCATTAGTATAGGATCTTCATCCAGGAATCATAAGGTGGAGGCTCAGATTCTCGGTCAAAAATTTTTAATTGAACGGATTGGTACAGATGGAGATATTAAAAAAGCTATTGAGATAATAAAAGGTCTTGATGGTAAGGTAGACGCATTCGGCATGGGTGGAATTGATATCTATCTTTATAGCAAAAGAAAACGATATACATTAAGATCTGCTTTGCCTATCCTTAAAGCTGCTGTTAAAACTCCTATAGTAGATGGATCTGGCTTAAAAAACACCCTGGAAAGAAGGGTGGTTAGGTTTGTTAATGATGAATGTGGTATAACTCTAAAGGGTAAAAAGATACTATTAGTTTGTGGATTAGATAGATTTGGAATGGCGGAGGCATTGGAGTCTTTAGGCGGAAAGATTACTTACGGAGATTTAATGTTTGCTTTAGGCATAAAAATTCCAATAAACAGTTTGGCTGCCCTTCACAAAATAGCAACTGTTTTTATGCCTATTGCTAGTCGGCTGCCTTTTAAAATGCTGTATCCAACGGGAAAAGATCAAAATTCCAATATACCAAAATATCATAAACATTATTATAATGCGGATATTATTGCAGGGGATTTCATATATATAAAAAAACACATTCCAAATGAGATGGAAGGGAAAATAATCCTAACAAATACAGTAACCTTAGAAGACATTGACTTTCTAAGAAATCGTGGTGTAAAAATGCTAATAACATCAACTCCTGAATTAAATGGGAGATCTTTTGGTACTAATGTTATGGAAGCGGTACTTCTTAGCTTGATTAACAAAAGGCCAGAAGAAATATCGCCACATATTTATGAAGATTTAATAGCAAAAAGTGGATTTAAACATCGTGTAGAGGTATTAAATTAATTATTGTGTAAGTGAGCGCCTTCGCTGATTTGGTTAAGTCATTATGAAGCCTTATAGTTGTTGAACTGGCATAAAGGATTAAATTTAGTAGCTAAGTCAGCTGAAAGAAGGGAGAAGGAAAGTGAGTCGTTTTGCAATAATAGGAGACCATGATAGAGGCCATAGATATATAAAGAGCCATTCCATATTGAGATTGCTACCTTTAAAATGGTCTGAGAAGATGATACCTCAGACAAAAGCCAGGCTTACTGATATAATATACGATAAGGAGTATAAAAAAGAACTGGGATACATTATAGATGTACCCAGTTTTTTTACTAATGAGGACAAACTAACAGATGTGAAACGGGCTAAATTGATGGAAAACATAATCTCTATATTACAGAAGAACCATATACAAGTATTAGTTTTTCCATTATGGAGAAAATACTTAACGTCTGATGATAAGGAATATCTAGAAGAAAACTCAATAATTTTGCTAGATGGTAGTTTATTGAGACTGGTATCGTTAATTGGTACGGTTGAGAAGCTGTTAAGAATTCTTAATACAAAGCAAAGTGAACTGAAAGTAGGAATATGGGGGGCAGATAATAATATAGGGCGATTGTGGGTGGAATTTTTAGCTCCATACTTAAATTTTCTAACAATTGGAGGAAAGGATGTAAAAAATTTAGAGAAACTGGGTAATAAAACTCTTTATGATACAGGTTTATCTTGTCAAATCACAAAAGAACCAAATCAATGTTTTATTAATAAGGATATGATTGTTTTATGTTCTACACCCCAAGAGTGGGCTATTTTTGATGAAAAGAAAATAGTTATATTTTCCTATGGCTTATCCCATGAATATTTTATTATTCAACAAAAATGCTTGTCAGGTATACTAATAGAGTCTGGTTGGATTTTATCACACTGGGATTTAAAGCTACCTAAGGAAATAAAACCGTGGAATGAAATAGGGGCATTGGAAGCAAATTTATTTATTATGGATGATTTATACCGTGATATTTTATTGAACTATGCTATGAATCTAAAAAATATTAGAAAGGTGGAAGAAATATTGATGAAATACGGTGGGGATTACAAAGGGATGGTATCAAATAATAAGATTTTAACATATGATGGTTTTCGTAAGTTTTATTTTGGTAATCACCTTGACAAATAGAATATAGGTGCTATAATATATTCAATAATTTTAGAGCTATAAAGCACTGTAGCCGCTATATGCTGCATTCAGTGCTTATTGTATTAATATACGAAATATTTTCCGCAATACCATTAGAATAAAAGAAAGATAAAGGCATATATTATCATCATATCTTTTACCATTATCCTAGGAAATTTGAATTAGTCTTAGAAGTGATGCGTAAAAGATTTAATAATATAATAATAGAATAGGTTAAATAAAGGGGAGACTTAGATATGTTAAACAAAGAATTTATTTTGACACATGAAGGGGAAGCAAAACTTGAGGAAGAGTT
>JAAYKZ010000264.1 GCA_012522165.1 Clostridiales bacterium | reverse complement strand
CCCTCTTCAGGATTTACCCCTGATTGGATTAGATATTTCTGGCTTTGAAGCTGCTAAGCCTATATCGATAAAAAGTCTTGAACCAATAGGCAATATTGAATCCTTGGCCATACTTGATTTGAACCACTGTCAGGTAACAAGTGTAAAAGACTTGGCAGGATTGACAGGACTGAGCAGGCTCTCAATAACGGATGGAAAGGATTTCAGGATTGAGGATTTATCAAGCTTATCTAATTTAACAAAATTAGGGGAGATAACTGATGAAATCGTGGAATCCAAGAAGTGGAAGTTCGGCCCCTACATTACTGAAGATGAGCCCTTGCTTGGGCTAATGATTTCCAATGGTAATAGTGAGGAAGAGATTGCAGAGCTAAATGAGGCCATCCTAAATAATAAAAATGGGGTAGGCCAGGATTCTACAAATGATTCCACAATACAAGAAAAATCAGATTTCTATTATTTCAAGCAATACAGTAGCCACAAATCCGACCAGAAGTATGGAGCCCTAATCACTGTTACTCTTGAGGCTTTTGATAAAATGGGTAAGCCCGTCTGGAATTATTCCTGGGAGAATCTAAGGCCTACAGAGTTAGATGTAGCCTCTGAAGCTGTTGCCTATGATGGTAAGGTCTATATAGCGGTTACCGGGACGCTTTACTGTCTTGATGGTAAGAGTGGGAAAAAGCTTTGGGAAAACTCCAATGATGTTGGAGGAGGGACTGTCATCTATCCTTATAGGAGGCAAATCTACGTAACCAGTTACTATGGCAATGTTCTGACCTGTCTTGATAAGGACAGCGGGGCGAAGATTTGGGCTATTGAAGATAAGGATCTGTATTGGGGATATACTATTTTTGGCAATAATGATGAGATTATAGCAGGATATGGGGATATGGCTGAAGGGTGTTTTATAAGTGCTCATTATCAAGATGGGCGAATTCTGGACCAATGGCGTAATGGCGTGGTTAAAGATGAAAGTATCCGCTGGGATTGGGCTTGGGCTTCAAGTGTATTGGATGGAAACGAGGCCAAATACGGTGCTGAGAAAATTCTTGATAAGAATCCTCAAACTGCCTGGTCTGAAGGGGCAGAGGGCTATGGAATTAATGAATGGATTCAAATCGAGAGGGATGGGTCTACAAACCTTAGTGAAATATTAATTTCTAATGGCATTCAGCAGTCCCCACAAATTTACGATAACAATGGAAGTCTAAAAAGGTTTAGGCTTGACTTCTCCGAGGGCCAGTATATCTACTATGAAGTAGATGAAGATAAAAATGCATCTAAACATATTCGCATCATTTTTGATAGACCTATTTCTACCAATTTTATTAGGCTGACAATTTTGGATGTCTTTGAGGGCAGTAAATATGAGGATACCTGCATTACGGATATAGTTGCTTATACCAAAAGATGAGTGAATAAAGAACAATTGTTGGAGCCAGGCAGATTAAAGCTGAACACCTGACTAAGTCTTTGCAGCAGCGAGCTTTAGACAGTGAGTGGGAGCTACAAGTTTTGGACATTTAAGGCTCGGAAAGAATTGAGAATAGCCAGCATAGTAACGCCAACATCGGCAAACACAGCGGCCCACATTGAAGCTAAGCCGACGGCACTTAAACAGAGAACAGCTACTTTTACCCCTATGGCAAAGTAGGTATTCTCCCATGCTATGCGTAAAGTCTTTTGGGCTATTTTAATAGCTGTTAATATTTTGGCAGGTTCATCGTTCATGATCACTATATCGGTGGCTTCAATCGCAGCGTCTGAGCCTAATCCTCCCATGGCTATACCAATGTCAGCACGAGCTAATACCGGAGCATCGTTTATACCGTCACCAACATAGGCCAGTTTTTTATTAGATGATTTTAGAGTATATAATTCTTCTAATTTTTGAACTTTTTCTGCCGGTAGTAGCTCGGCATAGTAGCCATCCAACCCTAATTGTTCGGAAATTTTAGCTGCTACACTTTG
>JAAYKZ010000263.1 GCA_012522165.1 Clostridiales bacterium | reverse complement strand
TATTTGTATTATCTACCATAGGTTGAACTAGCACAACGGGTTAATTTAAGTAGTTTTTCCAAAGTAGAAGTTTTGTAACATAATTTTTAAGCTATGATTAGCCAAGATGTGAGGGTATTAAGAAATCAAATTACTAGCACAATATAATAATTGGATAACATTATTAGAGAAAGTATTAGAAATATTCAATGGGAATGCGAAATAAATATGAAAGGGTGAAATGCATGGCTTTGGTAATAGCCCACAGAGGTGCTTCAGCCTATGCTCCTGAGAATACCGTACCTGCATTTGAAAAGGCTTTAGAATTAGGGACGGAAGGCATTGAACTGGATGTACATATGACCGCTGATGGGGAGATAGTGGTTATTCATGACCATACCATTGATCGAACTAGCAATGGAAAGGGAATGGTAAAGGACTTGACATTAGACGAGATAAAAAAATTTGATTTTGGTAGCTGGTTTGATACAAGCTTTGAAGGGGTAAGTATACCTACACTGAGAGAAGTTATGGAGCTACTAAGAGATTGGGATGGTCTTCTTAATATTGAAATTAAAAGTGGGCCTATCTTTTATCCGGGAATTGAGAAAAAGCTTATTGATATGGTAAAGGAATACGGATTTAATGATAGAGTGATATTCTCTTCCTTTAATCACTATAGTTTACGTGATATAAAATCCCTTGATCCCTCTATGAAAATTGGACTTTTGTATATGGCTGGTTTAGTAGAACCCTATAATTATGCAAAGAGTTTAGGAGCAGAAGCCCTGCATCCATTTTACTATAATATTGTGCCAGAGATAGTGGAAGGATGTAAAAAGAATGGAGTAAAGCTAAATCCCTTTACTGTAAATGATAAAAAAGAAATTGAAATGATAATGGCAGCGGGAGTAGATGGGATTATAACCGATTATCCTGACAGAGCTCTTGAGGTGAAAGCAAAACTAAATAGGTAACGTATAATAAATGCAAATAAAATATTTGAGGGGGTCATATTGTGAAACTGGATTATAAGAAGACTTTTATTCTGGGGCTGGGTTTTTTCTCAGCAAGTATAATTTGGCCTATTTACAATAATTATGTTCCTATAATGCTGGAGACCTACATAAAAAGTGGCACCTTTATTGGCGCTATAATGACTATAGACAACATATTTGCTGTAGTATTTCAACCCCTTTTTGGTGCTTTAAGTGATAGGACCAATACCAAGTTCGGTCGCCGTATGCCTTTTCTTTTGATTGGCGTTCCTTTGGCAGCTATATTTTGCTCTTTAATCCCCTCTGCAACCTCACTAATATCCTTGATGACCTTTATAATAATAATGAATTTTTCAATGAGTATATATAGGGCGCCTACCGTAGCATTAATGCCTGACGTTACACCTAGTCCACTGCGTAGCAAGGCCAACGGAGTAATTAACTTTATGGGAGGCCTAGCTGCAGTAATAGCTTATGGCCTAGGAGGACTGCTCTATAAAATTAATACAGGATATCCTTTTTACATGGCATCCATAATTATGATAGCAGCCCTAATGCTTCTATACACTAATATAAAGGAGCCAGAGGTTATAGAAATAGAGAAGAAAGAAGAAAAACCAAAGAAAGATGTTGCCAAAAACAGAAGCCTTATATTTATGCTTCTGGCAATATTCTTCTGGTTTACAGGATTTAACGCGGTAGAAACCTTCTTCTCTTTATATGGCCAGCATATACTAGGCATAGAACCAGGCACGTCTTCTATAGTCTTAACCTCATTTTCTCTAGCATTTTTAGTTTTTGCTATACCAGCAGGCTTTGTCGCATCCAAACTAGGCAGACGAAAAACCATACTTTTAGGAATAATTGGTGCATTAGTGGTATTTGTGCCTTTAATCTTTATTCGAAATGCTCTGGCTATCTCTATTATATTGATATCAGGAGGAATATTTTGGGCCCTTATTAATATAAACTCCTATCCTATGATAGTGGAGATGGCTCCAAAGGGATTAACGGGTGCATATACAGGATATTATTATTTCTTTTCTTCCACTGCTGCAATAGTCAGTCCCATCCTATTTGGCTGGATAAAGAATCTGGTAGGCAGCTATAGACCTCTATTCGTATATGCTAGTATGGGATTTGTTTTAGCATTTATATGTATGCAATTTGTAAAACACGGTGATGTCAAAGAGTTAGATGAGGAGAAATTAAAAGCCATAGAATCAGGACCGTGATTATGGAATCAAGCTGGTTAAACTCCAGCTTGTTTTTTTTGTAACAGTTTTAAAATTGCTTCATAGAATATATCAAGGCCAATATAGAAATGGGAGGTATCACCGTGTACAATAATGGAGATTATTATGTAAGATATCCAGTAGATGCATATTATGGTTATAATCAGGCGCCTGGCTATGGTTATTATGACGCTTATCGTGATGATCATCATGGTATGCCACCGGGTCATTATGAACCATATCCGCCAATGCCATGTCCTGAATATCCACCTATACAACCCACGCCACCTGTGGATATGATGCCTGGAATGAGAGAGAGATGCTTGATGTATTTAAGAGATCTGTTGGAAATGTTAATGCATAAAAAGGTATCATTTGTTATAGAGGGGGCAAGGGGAAATTTTGATTGCACAAAGATAATCAGAGTTGATGATTGCACAGTGGTGGTGGAAACCAAGAATGGTGTATGCGTTATTCCTTTAATGGAAATAACAGCTGTGTGCATGTCTAAGGATGTGGCTAAAGATATTATAGGGAATGCAGATTAAAAATATTAATAGATGATTACTTAGAAAGTCTACAAGATTTATTAAAGCACTGCATCAGCAGTGCTTTTTTCTATATCTAACTGTGTAGTATATGATATAATATATCCTAGCAATATAAAACATAAAGCATAAGGAGTATACAAATGTACAGCGAGATTGTAAAACCAATTGATGATAAAAAACAGTCTGGACTAGGGATAACCTTTGGACTGGTGTTACTTTTAATAATAATTGTAGGTTTTGCCAACTTTTTATATAACAGATATGGCATAACTTACGGGGGCTATATTGCATTTTTATTGTATGTTCTTATTGGTATATATGTATACAGAAAAAAGATTGTCAGGTACCGTTATTCACTTATCAAGGGAGAGCTAATATTGGAAAGCTTGGCAGGAAGGCGAAGTAAAGAAATAATGAGGATCAACTTAAAAGAGATCTTGTATTTTTGCCCTATATCTAAGGAAAGGTTAGATAAAGCTACTGATTATAAAAGCCATTATATAACTCATAATAGAAAATCTACAAAGGCTTGGGTATTAGCCTTTAAATCTCATAATAAGATCCACAGGATAATATTTGAACCCAGTGATAAATTAGTGGAATTTATTAAAAACTCATGAGGTACTTGCACTATACAGC